>JAZBNQ010000582.1:0-3188 GCA_036350775.1 Mariniphaga sp. | reverse complement strand
CTAATTGAATTACATGTATAATATGCAGATTATAAAATTTCCAAAGTTGAACCATGTTATTCCAGTCAGCATGCTGGTAATCCTGAATGGCAATCCATAAATCGTTGTCCTGCCGGTAATCAGGAAAAACTAACTTTTTATTGTATTGAAGTCTGACTATACGCTGGTGATTGTTTGATGCGGAATCAATCATGTGGCCCAATACCTGTATAATGGAGCGGTTTTGCCAGTTTCTTTTATTTCTGTAAACTTCGGCAGGTATTTTTTCCAGAATGGGAATCCAACCTTCGATTAAATCAGTAATTTTTCCGGTGATATTTCTAAATGTCATTGTATTGTTTTGATAATGTTTAGTCTAAAATATTTCATGCAAATTACGTTAAACAAGTCAAAAAATAGATAGGAATATTTAAAAAGTGAAAAAATAGTGTGTGAGCATGATTCATCAGGCTAAAATATTAAACCAAATAAAAAACTTGTTGAGAAATCTTTTTTCCCTGCAATTTGGTTAGTTTTGGGGCGAAAAAAACAAAAAATGATAGCCGTTTCTGTTTCAGAAGAATTAAAATCTCTTGTGCCCGAACTTGCCCTTTCATTTATTGAGTGTGATGTTGCATTACAGAAAGAGAATGATGAATTGTGGGCTGAAATAAATAAACGAACGGGTAAGCTGACTGCTTCGCTGAAAGTAGAAAATATCAGCAGTTTGCCTGCTATTGCAGCATCACGTCGAGGTTACAAAGCTTGTGGCAAAGACCCGGCAAGATATCGTTTGTCGGCAGAGGCGCTTTTACGACGTACCGCTCAGGGTAAAGGTTTGTATCCTGTAAACAATGTGGTAGATTTACTTAACCTGGTTTCTCTATCCACCGGTTTTTCCATTGGCGGTTACGATGCGGATAAAATCGATGGCAAGGTAGTTTTTGGCATTGGACGTGAAAACGAACCTTATAAAGGTATTGGCCGTGGAGAACTCAATATTGAATCACTGCCGGTTTTTCGTGATAATTTGGGAGCTTTTGGCTCGCCAACCAGCGATTCGGTTCGAACTTCTGTAACAATGGAAACCAGCAGGTTTTTAATGATACTGATTGATTTTGGCGCATTGCCTGAGCTTGAAGAGGCTACAGAAATGGCCGTGAACCTATTAAAAAAATATGCGAAAGCTGATAATTTTGAAATTAAGATATTACGATAAATGAAAAAAATAAGTACTTTATTACTTCGGTTGCTGGGCTGGAAAGTTAAGGGTTCTGTAGCGCCCGAGCCCAAATGCATCATAATTGGTGTGCCACATACCAGTGCCTGGGATTTTGTCATTTCCTACCTTTTTTACGCTTCGGTGGGGGGAAAAGCCAGTGTGTTGGTAAAGAAAGAGTTCTTTTTCTGGCCTGCCGGCTGGTTTGTCCGGAAAATGGGCGGAGTACCCATCGATCGTTCCAAAGGAGCCAATGTAATCCGGCAAGCCGTTAACCTTTTTAACACCATGGACCATTTGCACCTGGCTATGACACCCGAGGGAACGCGCAAACGTGTGGTTCGCTGGAAGGCAGGTTTTCACACCATTGCAAAATTGGCCAACGTACCAGTTTATTTGGGCAGTTTCGACTGGGGCCGTAAAGAGGTTTCTATCGGCGAAAAATTTGAAATCACCGACGATGCCCAGGCCGACATCCGGCGCATGAAAGACTTTTACCGCGAAAAAGGAATCCAGGGAAAATTCCCCGAGAATTTTACCACGGAGTATTAATCTCTGAATTCCAATTGCAGAAAAAGGAAGCGTGAACATAAAAGGCATCCGTTTCCTTTCACCGGTCATTTGTTATATAATTTTAACCCCTCCGTCCCGTTAATCCGCGACTCGTAACCCTTCGCAGGGGGACAGTGGTGCAGGTAAGTTCCTGAATTGTTAATCGGTCGTTTTCATCGGATTTTCATTCCCAATCTTTGGTCATCCTTAATCTTCCAACCTCATGCTTCGGACTTTCCGCTTCCCTCACTCACCGTACCAGTTGATTTTTCGGGTAACGAACATGGTTAAACCAAGCACCACAAACAATCCGATACTGCCCACCAGAAGCGCGTAGGTTTCCAGTTGCATCAGTACAAAAATAAACCCGAAGGAAAATGTGAGTATCAGGGTTTGGACAATTGCATGCAGCCATTTTTTCAGGAAAGTACGCGAATAAAGCAGAATCATTGCCAAAACCGAAACGGCAGAAATGAGGTAGGCGAGGTTAAAACCCAGTTGCTCTGAAATGGAAAGCAGCAACAAGTAAAACACCAGAACCGCAAATCCCACAAGAATGTACTGAAACGGATGCACTTTTTGTTTGGTAATTATTTCGTTCAGAAAGAACGAAAGAAATACAAACAGGATGATTAAAATGCCATATTTGGCTGCCCGCGAACTTTTTTGATAATGGTCGGCAACAGTAACCAGTTTAACGCCAAAATTAGCTTCTGTAACCCGGTATTCGTCGTTCTTCCATTGTTGGGGAAAGTTCCGGTTGAAGTTCAGCACTTTCCACTGCGCCGTAAAACCATCTTTATTGATGGTGTGGTCGGTTGGCAAAAAGTTGCCTTCAAAACCGGGGTCGTTCCAGTCCGATTGCAACGTGACTTCTGTGGTTTCGCCCAGTGGTGCGAATTGCAGTGATTCAGAACCTTTCAGGTGAAGTGAAAAATGAAATCCGGCCGGGAAATTTTCAGCTGTGAGGTGGGAGAGCGGCAATGAAATTCCGTTTTGTCCCAGCAGTTGGTTTTCCATGCCGGGTGTGAAAGCATAAACAGAGTCGTTCCATGTAAATGAAATGCGGTCGCTGATGCCACGCAAATCGCTTATTGCGACCTGGATTTTTGCCTGTTCCCACAAAATATCTTCGGGCAAAATTTTCAACGACTGAATTTCTGAATCATCAAATTTGCCCGTAAAATTTACTTCCGATTCATAAACCACGGTTTCGTAAATGCTTCGTTTTCGTTTTTCAGGGAATATTTCTCCGTTCATGTTCAGTGTTTTTGGTAAAATGTAACATTCGCGTATGGTTTCGGAAGTCGCCTTTCCGTCTTTTTCAAAACTGCGTTCAATGTAGGGGATTGCAAGCACCGGCCCCCGCACGGTTTGGGCGAGCGACCATGTTTGCATTACTTCCCGCGAGCTGTTTTCGGCTGTGAGCTGCCGCTGT
>JAZBNQ010000581.1:0-2546 GCA_036350775.1 Mariniphaga sp. | reverse complement strand
CAATTTACCGGCGCTGAAATGGGCGGCATTAAAATTCACGCGTCCATCGACATGCTTATCAAAAATAACCGGCTGGCCAACTGCGGCCGCGGATTGTGGCTCGACTGGATGGCACAGGGAACGCGGGTAACCGGAAATTTGCTGTACAACAACACCACCGACGACCTGTTTGTGGAAGTAAACCATGGTCCGTTTATCATCGAAAATAACCTGTTTCTTTCAGAGCTTTCATTGCGCGACTGGTCGGAAGGAGGCGCTTATTTGCACAATCTTTTTGCCGGGAACATCGAGGTTCGGCCACAGAGCCGGCTCACTCCTTATCATCTGCCACACTCCACCGAACTGGCCGGATTAAAAGAAACACGTTGCGGCGACAACCACTTTTTTAATAACATTTTTGTGGGAGGCGCGCCCGAGGTTCAGGGCAGATTTTCAGGGCTAATTGGTTATGCCAACACGAAACTTCCGGTAAGTGCCAACGGAAATGTTTACCTGAATGGCGCACAACCTTTCCCGAATGAAGAAAATTTTTTGGAGTTGGAAACAAATCCCAAAATCAATCTTTCGGATGAAAACGGAAAGGTAACATTTCGTTTTGATTTTGATAAAAAAATAAACACGGTAAAAACCCGTGTTGTGAACACTGATTTGCTTGGAAAAGCCATCGTTCCAAATCTTTCGTTTGAAAACCGGGATGGAACACCTTTAAAAATAGACTATGATTATCTGGGCATAAAAAGAAACAACAGCAAACCTGCGGCTGGGCCATTTGAAAAATTAAAAAGTGGAGAAAACCTACTAAAAATCTGGTGAGCTAAAAGCACCTGTTTTGTAGCAGATTTGTTTAAATTTCTTTACAGAAATGCGCAAATTTGTAAACGTAATTTTACAAACCGGGAAATTGAAGTATATTACATCGTTTCTGAACTCGAAAAACAATAACAAAAAATATGAACTCAAGGGAACAATTTTTAAAAACCGTGAATCACCGCCAGCCAGACCGTGTGGTGATCGACCTGGGCTCAACGGCCGTAACTGGCATTCACATTCATGCCATTTCGCGCCTGCGCAGGCATTACGGGTTGCAACGAAAACCCATTCGGGTGATAGAGCCTTTTCAGATGCTTGGCGAAGTGGGCTGGGAACTTGTCGATTCTATCGGTATTGATGTGATTGGAGCCTGGGGGAAAAACAATATGTTTGGATTCCATAACCATGCGCCATTTAAAGAATGGAAAACACCATGGGG
Organism: Mariniphaga sp.; assembly: GCA_036350775.1. Lineage (GTDB taxonomy): Bacteria > Bacteroidota > Bacteroidia > Bacteroidales > Prolixibacteraceae > Mariniphaga. The sequence continues at coordinate 1,297 of JAZBNQ010000581.1, read as the reverse complement.
CCAGCGGGTGATGGTTCCCATGAATTTTAATGTAACGTATGATGAAAAAGGCGATGTACTTATGCATCCCGAGGGTGACACTTCCATTCCACCTTCGGCGCGGATGCCCAAAACCGGTTATTTTTTCGATGCCATCATCCGGCAGGAACCCCTTGATGACGAAAACCTGAATGTGGAAGACAACCTGGAAGAGTTTGGACTGGTAACAGAAAAAGAACTGGAACACTGGCGCATTGAAGTGGACAAGGCTTATTTTTCCGGGAAAGCGGTAATTGCAGCTTTTGGTGGAACTGCTCTGGGAGATATTGCGCTGGTTCCGGGAATGCAACTCCACCATCCAAAAGGAGTCCGCGATGTGGCCGAGTGGTACATGAGCACTATCACCCGACCTGAATACATCAAAAAAATTTATGAGAAGCAGGCTGAAATTGCCATCGAAAACCTGAAACGGATTTATTCAGTGGTGGGCAATAAAGTAAACGCCGTATTTATGTGCGGTACTGATTTTGGCACCCAGGATTCAACCTTCTGTTCGCTGGAACAGTTTGAAGATATGTGGCTTCCGTATTACAAAAAAATGAACGACTGGATTCACCTGAATACCCAGTGGAAAACATTCAAACACTCGTGTGGGGCGGTAGAACCGTTTTTGGATGGTTTCATCCGGGCCGGTTTTGACATTATTAATCCGGTGCAAATTAATGCCGCCAATATGGATCCCAAAAAGCTGAAAGAAAAATACGGCCGCGACCTGGTTTTTTGGGGCGGAGGAATCGACACCCAAAAAGCTTTGCCGTTCGGAACACCTAAAGAAGTTCGGGAGCAGGTGCTTCGCAATTGCGAAATTTTCATCAAAAACGGCGGTTTTGTTTTTAATACGGTGCATAATATTCAGGCCAACGTTCCGGTTGAAAATATAGTGGCAATGTTGGAAGCAGTTCAGGAATTTAACGGAAGATGAAAGAGGAATCAATCACAGTTGACAGTCACAATAGGCAGTGAATAAAAAATTGTATTCATAGTAAAACCATATAAAATGAAAAAATTAGTAATTCCAATTCTGTTCTTATTTTTTACAATTCACCTGAACGCACAGAAATACCAGCCCACATGGGAATCCATTGACAGCCGGCCTGTTCCGCAATGGTTCGAAGATGTGAAATTTGGGATTTTTATCCATTGGGGGGTTTATGCTGTGCCGGCGTGGGCACCGGCCGATGCCGACATCGGTATTTACGCCAAATATTCGGAATGGTATTGGTGGCGAAAAAACGAAGACAGTAAAGCTGGGAAACTT
>JAZBNQ010000580.1:0-3144 GCA_036350775.1 Mariniphaga sp. | reverse complement strand
ATTCTTACCATTCCCGGAAAAAACTGACATGCACCCCGTTGACCTAATCCGTGGCAGCTCAATGTCTGGTACGCCAATATTTAACCGGCGTGCTACAGGCCAAAACAAGTCCCAAGGCCCTATGTTTGTAAAATGAAGCATAAGTTTGGAAATTTATCTATCTTAATAACTACCAAATTATTAATATTTAAAATTCAAACTTATGCTATTACAAAGAAACAAAATTGATTTTAAAGGCCATCATATTTATGCTGGCATTGATGTACATTTAAAAAGTTGGAATGTAACTGTTATGACAGAGGAACTGATCATTAAAACATTTTCGCAGAATCCCAGTCCGGAAATTTTACATCAATTTCTGACACGGAATTTTCCGAATGCAATTTATCACACGGCCTATGAGGCTGGCTTTTGTGGATATTGGATTCATAACCAGCTTTCGGCATTGGGAATTGATTCAATCGTTGTTAATCCTGCAGATATCCCAACAACAGATAAGGAAAAAGTTAACAAAACGGACAAACGTGACAGTAAGAAAATAGCAAGGTCATTACGTAGCGGTCATTTAAAGGGAATTCATGTACCATCGCTAAAGACACTTGAAGACAGGAACTTATTACGTACACGTGGAGTTTTAGTGCGTGATTTAACCAGGAATAAAAACCGGATAAAATCTTTCTTATATTTTCATGGGATTGAAATACCGGAAAGGTTCAAAAGCAGAAGCACACATTGGTCCAAACGATTTATGAACTGGTTAAAGAGTATAGAGATGTCAGAAAAGAGTGCCCAAAAATCGTTAAATCTTATTATTAAATCGAGTGAAAATTTGCGATTGACCATATTGGAAGCAACCCGTGAAATCAGGGAATTATCTCAAAGCGAAGCCTATGCCAGTCAAGTCCTATTATTAAGAAGCATACCAGGTATTGGATCGTTAACGGCAATGACAATTTTAACAGAAATTGAAACGATAAATAGGTTTTCAAATTTCGACCAACTATGTAGCTTTGTTGGTCTTATACCATCAACAAATTCAAGTGGAGATAAAGAGAATATAGGTGAGCTTACACACCGGGGCAATAATTTTCTTCGATGCATAATTGTGGAATGTGCCTGGATTGCAGCAAGGAGGGACTTGGCATTGAATAGAAGTTATCACGAATATTGTAAACGAATGGAAGCCTCCAAAGCGATTATCAGGATAGCACGAAAGTTATTAAATCGGATCAGGTTTGTATTAAAAAATAATCAACCGTATGAATGTTCAGTTGTTAAATAAGGTTTTTTCTATAAAAACATCTTTTGTGAGACCGCTGCCCATGCCCTGCAGTTCTATGTTTTAGAATCTGCTTTCCCAAGGATGCGGCTCACAATCTATGAAAAATAAAAAGAGGCAATGCAGCTCGGAATATTATTACCGGTTCTGTTGATAGAAGGATGTTTTTATAGACTAAAATATTAGCCAAGAGGGGTAACCAACGGCGATGTTTTATACCGAAGGTTTCTCTAAAGTCTTGCCGGGTATCGAACCCGGTAAGACTTTGCCAAGAGAGGAAAACCTTCTGGCTCAGTATTGCCCGAAGTGAAAAGTTGGAAATTGTAATTTATTGAAAATGAGAAAAAAAGTTATCAATAAATTTGGATTACAACATAGAAGGGCATGGGCAAACTCAAATGAATGATCCAATCTTTGGAAAACCAATTTTTACCTACACAACACAAGAAGCTGTTGAAGATGGTTTCTTAGTGGAAATTGATTCAAAAATCTTATCTGAAGTGGGGATAAAATTCCCGGTTTATCTTACCAGGTCTGTTTACGATAAATACGTTTCTGTTCCCAAAGAACTCGAACATGAGCAAGACCTCGATGGCAGACTTTGGGACCTGCTTTATATGTTCGCATTTAAAGCAAAACACTGCTCCTCCAGCACTGTTGATTTCCAATTCATTTGCCGGTTACCCAATAAAGGCGACTGGGAAAAAAATGAAAAACGTCAATCAATAAACCCTGTTCAACGGTTAGTTACACTTCATTCTGAAATACGTGACCGGGACTTCAATGATCCATCTCCGGCCATTTTCATCATGAAACCTGGTGAAGATTAAAATTTTAACCGGCGTGCTAGGTGCCAAAATAAGTCCCAAGGGCATGGGCAACTTTCAATGGAATATAAAAATTATTTGTTTTATCCTGGTTCTGTTGTAAAATGCAAAGGCCGGTTTTATCTGCTTTGGAATGTGAATAAGTTTGGAAAAGCACAGCTTATTGACAAAGATGGAGTTATATTTACCGGTACTCTGGCTACAAACCGGTTAACCTGGATAGACCAATGCCCGCTAATTGAATATGCTAACCGCAAATTTATTGTGGACCGGAATAACCGGATTTTCAGCACTACAACCGGAAATCAGGTTTATAAATCAAATTGTCTGGAAAGAAAAAAGATTCTTGCTGCTCTTAACAATTCTCCATTGCTGGAATCAAAAGAAAATTTTCACAAAGGGTTTATGAGTTTGCCCGAATTCAACCGCTGTATCCATGATTTTCAGATTCCGGTAATTGCATAAGAAGAGGCTGTCTCAAAAGCACAATTTATGAAAAACGTACTTTCATATTGAAAGTTAATGACCCCTTCCGACCTCCCCAAAGGGGAGGAGAAGTCCCCTTTTGGGGGTTTTAGGGGGTCATTTTTTGTGAAGAACTTTCAATCTATAATTATCCCCAACATTTCTTAAAACTTTTGAGACAACCTCTTTTTATCCACTCAAGCCCTGCGGCATTTTCGCCTCCGAATGGCTGTATCTCATTCATTTAATACTTAACGCCATCTCTCCACTTCAGCGAAACAGCCTCGACCAGGTAAAGAACCGGCCACCGGTAAGTTGAATACAACCAACCGGCCACCGGTGAAAAACCATACACCGGATAACTGTATTCCATTTCATTCCCTTTTTTAACCCCACCGCAACAGGATTTTTTTTAAACGGAACCCCAGCCGGATGTATCTGTTTCTTTTTCCCGGACCTGTGTTTTTACAACCGATACAGCAATCACGGGTACCCAGGGTTTTAATATCCTGCCTGGCCGGTTCCCGTACCATTTCAGTAAAACACACACCTTCATGGTTTGAATCACATCTT
>JAZBNQ010000579.1:0-2724 GCA_036350775.1 Mariniphaga sp. | reverse complement strand
GGGATGGTTGGATTTCAGTGGCCCGAAGATGCACCCACTTCAGGATTTAGTTTGTTCAATGCCGGCGGTATTATTTTTATGATTGTGGGAATTGGTTTCTCAAAAGGCCTGGCCGATAAATACGGGAAAAGGGAAGTTTTTGGCATTGGATTGTTCCTTTCTGCCCTTTGTTTGCTTGCTTTCCTATTTTATTCACCAACATCAATTGCACTGGTTTTTATTACTCAGATTTTGCATGGGTTCTTTTACGGACTAACCATCCCGTTGCTTTGGGCGATGATTGCTGATGTGGCCGATTATTCCGAATGGAAAAACAACCGGCGGGCAACGGCCATTGTTTTTTCAGCCATGATTTTCGGACTGAAGGCAGGGCTAAGCATTGGCGGTGCATTTGTTGCAGGAATTCTGGCTGTTTTTGGCTACAACGAGCAATTGCTGGTACAGTTACCCGAAACAATAACGGGAATAAAACTTTCGGTAAGTTTATTCCCCACCATTACGTTTATGGTTAGTGTTGCCTGCCTGTTCTTTTACGAAATCAACAAAAAAATGGAAGTTCAAATTGAACGGGATTTAATTGCACGAAGAAAAGCAGATATTTAACTTTACACTGATGTTTAAAAATTTAATTTTAAAAATATGAATCCATTTATAAAAATCCGGTTAATGCTAACCCTCGCAGTGCTGATTACTTTTTTTTCTGCATGTACTTCAAACCAGGCTGAAAAAGAAAAGACGCTGAAAGATGCACTGGAAGGAAAATTCTATATTGGTGCTGCATTAAATGAAAGGCAAATCACAGGCAGGGATTCTCTTTCCATCCAGATTGTAAAAAAACATTTCAACTCCATTGTAGCTGAAAATTGCATGAAAAGTGAACGGATTCAGCCGGAAGAAGGTAAATTCAACTGGGAATTGGCCGATCGTTTTGTTGAATTCGGAGAGAAAAACAACATGCACATCGTGGGGCACACACTCATCTGGCATTCACAGGCACCTCGCTGGTTTTTTACCGATGAAAACGGAAACGATGTAAGCCGGGAAGTCCTGATTGAACGCATGAGAAACCATATTTCAACAGTAGTGGGTCGTTACAAAGGCCGTGTTCATGGATGGGATGTTTTGAACGAAGCCGTTGTTGAAGATGGTTCATTCAGGAAAAGCAAATTTTATGAAATTATTGGCGAAGAATTCGTTGAACTGGCCTTTCAGTTTGCAGCCGAAGGCGACCCAACTGCAGAACTTTATTACAACGATTACGGCATGGCAAACCCCGGCAGGCGCAAGGGTGTAATTGAAATGGTAAAAAATCTTCAGGCCAAAGGCATTAAAATTGATGGAATTGGTATGCAGGGCCATCTGAACCTGGAATCGCTGAACATGGAAGAATTCGAAAAAAGTATTGTAGCATTTGCCGAACTGGGAATACCTGTAATGATAACCGAATTTGATCTAACTATTTTGCCTTTCCCGTCAAGGCAAACAACAGCCGACGTGGGTCTGCGGGCAGAATACGAAGCACGTATGAACCCTTATGCCGATGGATTTACCGACGAAGTACTGGTAGAATGGAACCAGGCCTGTACTGATATTTTCAGGCTGTTCCTGAAACACCAGGACAAAATTAGCCGGGTAACTACCTGGGGAGTAAGTGATAATCATTCATGGAAAAACAACTGGCCTATTCGCGGACGTACTGATTACCCATTGCTATTCGATCGCAATTATCAGCCAAAATCCGTGGTACAAACTATTATTGAAGAAGCATCGAAATAATCTGCAAATCCGATTCAAAATGAAAAAAAAAAGATACCTGGTAGATAACCTCTACACCGCCGACCCGGCAGCTCATGTTTTCAATGGGAAAATCTACATCTACCCGTCACACGACATCGAATCAGGAATTCCTGAAAACGATCTCGGCGATCATTTCGACATGCGCGATTACCACATTTTTTCAATGGATGATGTTGAAGGTGAAGTTACCGATCACGGAGTTGCCCTTGCTGTGAAGGACATTCCCTGGGCCGGCCGGCAACTGTGGGATTCCGACTGCGCCTTCAAAAACGGGAAATATTATCTCTATTTTCCGCTGAAAGATAAAACCGACATTTTCCGGATTGGAGTGGCTGTAAGCGACAAACCGGAAGGGCCGTTTACACCAATGGAAGCACCGATAAAAGGCAGTTACTCTATCGATCCGTGCGTGTTTGAGGAAGATGGAAACCATTACATGTATTTTGGTGGACTGTGGGGCGGACAGTTGCAACGCTACCGCAACAACAAAGCCATTGAATGTGGCCACGAACCCAAAGACGATGAACCGGCACTCTGCGCCCGGGTGGCGCGGCTCAGCGACGATATGCTGGAGTTTGCTGAACAACCGCGGGATGTGGTTATTTTAGACGAAAATGGCGAACAGCTCAAAGCCGGCGACCACGAACGTCGTTTTTTTGAAGCATCCTGGATGCACAAATACAACGGGAAATATTATTTCTCCTACTCCACCGGAAACACGCACCTGCTTTGTTATGCAATGGGCGACCATCCATACGGACCATTTACTTACAAGGGGGTTATTTTAACGCCCGTTGTGGGATGGACAACCCATCATTCCATCGTGGAATATAAAGGAAAATGGTACCTCTTCCATCACGACAGCAAACCCTCGGGCGGAAAAACCTGGCTGCGCAGCATGAAAGTGGTTGAACTGGAATACAATGC
>JAZBNQ010000578.1:0-2780 GCA_036350775.1 Mariniphaga sp. | reverse complement strand
CCCATGATGCTCCAGGTCGATTTTTCCAGCATCAAAAATGTGGGAAAACGCCCAAAAGGATTAATCCTGACCTTAGTTGTGAATTGGCTGATAAAACCTTTTACCATGGCTTTTTTCGCCTGGATTTTCTTTTCGAAAATATATGCAGTATTCATTTCTCCCGAACAGGCCGGGGAATATATTGCCGGGGCTATTTTGCTCGGTGCTGCGCCCTGCACTGCCATGGTTTTTGTGTGGAGTTACCTCACCAACGGAGACCCCAATTACACGCTGGTGCAGGTTTCGGTAAACGATTTGATAATTCTGGTTGCGTTTGTTCCAATAGTTGGGTTGTTACTGGGAATTACCAACATTCAAATTCCTTTCGACACCTTGTTTGCAAGTGTGGTTATTTTTGTGGTGGTGCCGCTGGCAGCCGGTTATTTCACGCATAAAATTCTTATTCGTAAAAAAGGTGAAAGTTGGTTTACTAAGGAATTTCTGCCGAAATTTAAGCCGGTTTCCATATTTGCACTGTTGATTACTCTGGTCCTGCTTTTTGCCTTCCAGGGAACCAACATCACAAACAATCCGCTAATCATATTGCTGGTTGCTGTTCCGCTGGTTATTCAAACCTACTTCATCTTTTTTATTACCTGGTTTGGCGGCCGCAAACTGAAACTTCCCCACGCTGTTTGCTCGCCGGCCGCTATGATTGGCGCAAGCAACTTTTTTGAACTGGCCGTAGCAGTGGCCATTGCCTTGTTTGGTTTACAATCGCCTGCGGCACTGGTAACGGTTGTAGGAGTTCTGGTTGAAGTACCTGTAATGCTTTCGTTGGTGGCGCTGGCCAATCGCTGGAAATATTAGAAAAATCCTGAAAAACCTGTCCGTATTTCTACTTAAGCAGGTTTATTTTTCATCAATATTAACCATTTGGTTAAACTTTTTGGTTAGATTATTTGGTTAATTCAATGCAATACTCTACTTTTGACCACCTGGTTAAATCAAACAGTTAAAATATTTAATAAAATGAGTGAATTAAAAAAAGACAACACCGAGAACAAAATTCTGGATGCCGCACAAACTGTGTTTATTGAAAAAGGAATGGATGGCTCGCGAATGCAGGAAATAGCCAACGAGGCAGGCATCAACAAAGCATTGTTACACTACTATTTCAGAACAAAACAGAAACTTTTTGAAGCCATTTTCACTAAGGCATTCAACCAAATTTTCCCAAATATCAAGTCTCTGATTTTTTCGGATAAACCTTTTGAAGAAAGGCTTAGCGCTTTTGTAGAAAAGTATATTGACCTGTTGTTAAAAAATCCGTTTTTGCCCGCCTTCATTTTAAAAGAAATCAACCGCGATCCTGATTTCCTGGCTTCGATTATTAAAAAACAGGGAGTCAATCCGGAAGAAATTCTGCACATGATTGAACGGGAAATGGAATCCGGAACCATTCGCCGGATGGACCCGCGTGACCTGATGGTAAATATTCTCGGGCTGAGCATTTTTCCTTTTGCGGCCGGGCCGCTGATGCAAATGTTGTTCTTCAGTAACAGCAAAAAAGAATACCACGATTTTCTGAAAAGGAGAAAAGAAACTGTGAAGATTTTTATCCTGGAATCAATTTTAGTAAAAAAGGATTGAATGCAGGAATAGCGTTTAATAGCAATGGAAGATTATTTAGTCACAGTTTTCAGTCGCAGTAATCAGTAAAAAACACGAAACATGAAAAAAATTCTTATTCTCTTGTTTTTCCCGGTTCAGATGGCATTTGGACAAAACAGTGTTTCCCTTGATTCATGTTATCAATGGGCCCGGGAAAATTACCCAAATTTGCAGCAGGCCGGAATCTGGCATGAAATGACCCAACTGAAAAAGGAAAACCTGAAAACCGCTTATTTGCCACAGGTTTCACTCAACGGGCAGGCTACTTACCAGTCGGATGTGACAAAAGTAAATATTGACCTGCCCAACATGTCCATTCCCACCGTTTCAAAAGACCAGTACAAGGCTTTTACAGAATTCAGGCAAACCATTTGGGACGGGGGTTTGACTGCTGCCAATGTCCACCTTGAAGATGTTCTGCTTCAAAACCATTTAAGCGAGCTGGAAGTAGAATTGTATAAACTGAATGAACAGGTGGCGCGAGCATTTTTTACCGCACTGGTGGTTGAAAAACAAGCAGAAGTTGTTGATGCACAGAAAAAAGTACTCTCCGAAAAATTGAGTTCGGTAGAATCTGCCATCAGAAACGGAACAGCAGAAAAAACCGCAGCACTTGAAATTAAAGCGGAGATGTTGAACCTGGAACAACATAAAATCCAACTCGGTGCTGCAAAAAATTCTGCTATTCAGATGCTTTCCATTTTAACCGGGAAGAATATAAACCAGGAAGCTGAATTTAATTTCCGGGAAAAACCTGTTTTACCTGGCAAAAACCTTTCACGGCCGGAGCAGGTGCTGTTTTCAAACCAGAAGGCACAACTGGAAACGCAGATGACTTTACTCGACAAATCGCGTAATCCGAAACTGTTTGGTTTTGGCCAGGCAGGTTACGGCAAGCCCGGTCTGAATATGCTAAAAAATGAGTTTGAACCATATTACCTGGTTGGAATCGGTTTGGCATGGAATGTTTTCGACTGGAACAAAACCAGCCGGCAAAAACAGGTACTTACTTTGCAACAGGATATGATTCAGAAACAGGAAGAAACATTCAGCCAGAACATTCAGCTTTTACTGGCACAGCAGCAGGAACAAATCCGAAAACTGGAAACCATGCTGAAAACCGATTT
>JAZBNQ010000577.1:0-2337 GCA_036350775.1 Mariniphaga sp. | reverse complement strand
CCCGTAAAAACGATCACATTTGGATTAAGGCTCACATTGTAAATTTTAAATCTGAAGAAAATGAAAAAAATAATCGTATATATTGGAATTTTTCTGATGGCAATGGGCTGTCAGGATGTATTGGACATCAAGCCCACCAACATGATCTCTGAAGACGCTGTTAAAGAAGATCCTGTTCTTGTGGATGCCTTTCTGAATAAAATCTACGTAAATACCCGCTTTCGTTCCGGGAGCACCTATTCTCCTGACCAGGCATTATTGCATGTTATGTCTGGCGAAGCAAATGTATTTGCTGCCTGGCAGGTACCGTTTAATGCAGCTATGAAAATTATCGATGAAAACGGCGCTCACGATCAGGCCGAATACTGGCCGTATGGTAATATCCGTTCAGCCAATGAAATCATCCAGATTTTGGAAGAAGCTACGTTTGATGAGCAAATGGTTCAACAGAAAACAGCCGAAGCACGCTGGTTGCGTGCCTTTATGTATTTCGAACTGGTAAAACGGTATGGTGGTGTACCATTGATTACTGAGCCGCAAAGCATCGAACAACCCATTGAAGAGTTGTATGTGGAGCGAAATTCTGAAAAAGAAATCTATGATTTCATTGCCACCGAAATGGATGAACTGGTCAATATTCTTCCTTCGGAATACGGATCAGAGAGTTTTGGCCGGCCAACCAAATGGGCCGCTTACGCATTAAAAAGCCGGGCCATGTTGTATGCCGGCAGCATTGCAAAATATGGTTCTGTTCAACTCAACGGCATTCTGGGAATTCCGGCCAATGAGGCAGGGAGTTATTACCAAAAAGCTTACGAAGCATCCATGGAGGTTATCAATAACAGTCCGCACCAACTCTTTAAAAAATACGCTGACCCGGTTCAAAATTACAATCGCTTGTTTATTGAAGATGGCAACTCCGAAGTCATATTTGCTGAAGTATATGATTTAGGCCTGTTGAAAACACACGCATGGAATCATGTTAGTATGCCTGACGGATTTAATGCAGGATGGGGCTCAAACAACTGGCTTTACCTGGAATCGGTAGAAAAATATGAATACCAGGATGGTTCATCTGGAAAACTGGACTGGAGCAAATTTACTCCTCAAAACAAATTCAGTCTGGAAGATCTTATCCTGAAAAAAGATCCCCGCTTTCTGGCATCTTGTTTTTATCAGGAAATACCCTGGCAGGGAGGGGTTGTTTATTCACATACCAATACTATCGGAACCATTCCTGCAGGCTCCGACTGGCCTAAAGTGGCTCCAAACCGGAACCGCATAAAAACCGGGTTTTTAATCCGGAAGCGCGTTGACGAAAATATTCTCAGGCCAATCAGCGGAGAAGATGAAACAGACTGGATCTTATTCCGCGCAGGCGAAATGTACCTGAATGCCGCCGAAGCTGCTTTTGAAAGGGGCGAAACCGATGAAGCCAAAAGGCTAATCAACATCATTCGCGACCGGGCCGGAATGCCTGACAAGGAAACACTTACAGTAGAGGACATTCGAAATGAGCGGTTCGTGGAATTGTACATTGAAGAGCACCGTTACTGGGACCTGCGCCGCTGGCGAATTGCTGTGGAAGAATTAAATGGCAAAGGATTTAATGGCGTAAGGTGGGTTTATCATATCGATGAAGATAAATATACGCTGCAATTGGTGGGTGCAGATTTCAATCAAATCAGAACATTTGCCGAGCGTAATTATTATTTTCCAATTGGTTTGAGCCGTCTGGCCGACAATCCAAACCTGGTGGAAAACCCAGGGTATTAGGCACTTTTTGCATAGTTTAATTTAGTTAGTTAAAAAAAAGGGCCGTTCATCCGGTTGATGAAGGTCCTTTTTATACTTTTAAAGAAATTTATAAAACAATTTAAAATGAAAACAACCGGATATTTAAACCTGGGTTTTGCATTGCTTTCGGCAAGTGTTATTGCCGGATGCCAGCCAGGCCAGAAAAATGAGGAAAGTCAATCTCAAAATCCCAACATCATAGTTGTTTACATGGATGACCTGGGCTATGGCGACATGAGTGCATACGGAGCCACCGAAATTAAAACGCCAAACTTCGACAAACTCGCAGAAGGCGGCGTTCGGTTTACAACAGGTTACGCATCGTCGGCAACCTGCACTCCCAGCCGGTACGCGCTTCTTACTGGCGAGTACCCCTGGAAAAACGAAAGTGCCAAAATTCTGCCCGGTTCAGCGCCTCTGATAATCGACACAGCTAAAATAACCATTCCCAAAATGCTGAAAGAACAGGGTTACCACACCGGGATTGTCGGAAAATGGCACCTGGGACTCGGACATGGAAACGTGGACTGGAACCAGCGT
>JAZBNQ010000576.1:0-16379 GCA_036350775.1 Mariniphaga sp. | reverse complement strand
CCGGCTTCCATAATTAATGAAATGATACCTTCGCGGCAACCGGTGCGTTTCAGGTTATGATTATGTAATACTTTTTGTGGTTCCATAAATGCAGCAAATTTTCAAGTGCAACAACAGTTCAAATGCAACAATGTTGCAAAAAACATAAAAAATTTAAAGATTGTTTATTTTTATTACCGTTGTGCTTCAGCCAATGGACTACCTTTAGCATTTAATGATATGAATTGCTCAAAGCCTTTTTTTTTGAAACCTCTATTCACCGGGCTGAAGCTACGGAGTAAAAAAATGATTTTTTGTTCAGTGGTTTAAAACGTGATATTTTTCGTCCACCCCATGCATATTTTTAATTGATTTTTTTAACCGGAAAATTGTAACTTAATCGCCTTAAAAACTATGTGTTTCTATGCTGATTTACATTTACGACGGTACATTTGAAGGCCTGCTTACCAATATATTTGAAACTTACAGCAGCAAACAGTTTCCGGATGATATTCAATCGGAAGGAAAATATGCTGAAAATTTGTTTGCCGAAACGCTTAAAATAAATTCCGATTCGGAAAAAGCCACCCGGGTTTGGAAGGGCATTCAGCACAAACTTTCGCCTAAAAATAAACAGTTGCTCTATTATGCTTTTTTATCAGAAGAACAGGGCATTGAAATGAAAATTTTGCGGTTTGCCCGGCGCTTGTTCAATGAAGAAATAAATATTGAAACCGACCTCGGTGACCCGGATGTGCTGGATATCATTCAATTTGCCCGAAAAGTAAAAAAGGAGGCCATGCGCATGATGCAGTTTGTGCGGTTTCAGCAAACCAAAGACGGACTGTATTTTTGCGGGATTGAACCATTATATGATATAATGCCGCTGGTAGTGGGGCATTTCAAAAAACGATTTGCCGACCAGCAGTGGCTGCTTTATGACCTCAAACGAAATTACGGCGCTTTTTACAACAAAAAAACGGTGGAGGAGGTGGTACTGACGAGTACTGAAATCAACCGGAATACTGGACAGATTAGTGAAAATGTATTGAATGAAGGCGATGCATTTTACCAGACCCTTTGGAAATCGTATTTCGAAAATATCAGTATAAAGGAAAGAAAAAACCTCCGGTTGCAGCGCCAGCACATGCCCCGGAGATTCTGGAAATATCTTACGGAAAAACAATAACCTAATCTTCCTTCTTCGTTTTCGGCAGTATAAGATTCAGCAAAATTCCAACCAGTGCTGCCAATCCGATTCCGGCAATTGAGAACGTTCCGTATTGAATAATGGCTCCACCGATTCCTACAGTAAGCACCACCGAAACAATTACCTGGTTACGGGTTTCGCCCATATCGGTTTTTGCATCCACAAGCGAACGGATTCCAATGGAGGCAATCATACCAAAAAGTAAGAGCATAATTCCACCCAAAACAGCCTGGGGAATGGTTTTCAGGAAACCACTTATTTTCCCTACAAAAGCAAATACAATGGCCGTAATAGCTGCAATACGTAACACAAACGGATTGGTAATTTTAGTGAGGGTAATGGCCCCGGTTACTTCAGAGTAAGTTGTATTGGGAACTCCGCCAAAAAAACCGGCAACAGCTGTTGCAATACCATCGCCCAGTAATGTTCGGTTCAACCCTGGTTTTTCAATAAAGTTTTTTTTGCACACCCCGCCAATGGCATACATGTCACCCACATGCTCAATTATTGGGGCAATGGCTACCGGAATCATATATAATATAGCCTGCCAGTGGAACTTTGGTGGTGTAAATTCGGGCAACATAAACCACGAGGATTCCTTAATAGCGGTGTAATCTATTTTCCCCCAAACCACCGCGGCCAGGTAACCCACAATAATGGCGATAAAAATGGGAATCAGTTTGGCCATGCCTTTTCCAAAAATAACCACGATAATAGCTGTCAGCAAAGCTATAACCGCCAAAGACCAGTCTGATTTTGCCATGTCAACAGCAGCCGAAGCCAGCGATAAACCGATAATCATAATTACCGGGCCAACCACAACTGGCGGGAAAAGCCGCTCTACAAAGGTGACACCACGTGCTTTTACCAACATGGAAACAATGCCGTAAACCAAACCAACAGCAATAATACCGGACAATGTCCCTGGCCAGCCGTAAAGTTTGGTTGCTTCAATAATGGGGGCAATAAATGCAAAACTACTTCCCAGAAAAACCGGAACCTGGCCACGGGTAACCAGGTGGAAAATTAACGTACCAATTCCTGCGGTAAACAAAGCAACTGACGGGTCTATTCCAACCAGCAGTGGTACTAAAACAGTGGCGCCAAAGGCCACAAAAAGAAACTGGATTCCCAGCACCGTGTTCTTCACAGTAAGCTGGTCGCGAAAGGTTTTTTGATTCATGCGAAATTGAATAAAATTGATTTGTGCAAAAAAAGGGTTTTCCGGTTATTTATTCAAATAAAGATGTTAACAAAAAATCTACAAATGTTGAATTCTGTATAAATCAAAGAACAAAACCCACTTCGTTTTTGAAATGGGTTTTGTTCTTTATACTGAAGAATCTGGGTTATTGCAAAATTTCAGCCGGTATTTCTTCAATGGGTTTGATTTTAATATTCCTTAAAAAAACTTCCCCGCCTTCAGACTGGAATTGGATTTTTCCTTTTGAAAGTGGTTCGATGTTACCCTCGCCCAGGTATTTCCCCGAGTTGTAATTTACCATATTAACGTTTCCGTTTACCACGTGCACCGAGGTTGTTCCAACACAATACAGTTCAACGGTGTTCCACTCGCCAATTGCTTTTTCATAATCGCCGTTTTTAGCTACAATTCGTGTTTCGGTATCAGGCACCGAAGGAATCATTTCAGCTCCTTTTGTATATACGTATTTTCCTTCTGCATTTATTTCCATAGGGATTTCGCAATACGATTTTCCCATTCGATATGAATCGCCAATATTTCCGGTCCAAAGTTGCAATTCGTGTGAGCTCATCCAAACACCCAATCCAACGCCAAAATCGCCGTAACTGTGATACAACAAGCCCGAATTTCTGCGCGTGAATACTTCATCGCCCCATTTTAGTTCCACCGACAAATGGTAGTTTTCAAATTCTTCTGTTGTTGCCAGCGAAGCATTAACCTCGCCCGAAATGCGGATAACATTTTCGCCATCTACCTCTACGACCGAAAACAGGTTTAACGGATCGTTATTTAGCCCAACGGGATCGCCATCTTCTTCCAGAGGGCCTACCCAGGTTTCCCATCCGTCAAGGTTTTCTCCGTTAAACAATGGTTGCCATGGTTTTTCGGTTTGACACGAATAAAAAGACACTAGAAAAATTGCACTGATGAATAAAAAATACTTTTTCATTTTGATTTTATTTTTTTGATTAAAAAAAACTGCCCCATAAATATAGGACAGTTTTTCATATTTCTATAAAATTTCCTTTAAATCAAACCGTTTCTGCATGAATAAGTTCTTTCGCCCTGTCGAGAATTGCTGTATCATCAAGAAGAACAATGCCGCCGTTTGGGCCTGGTTCCATATGAATTCCAACTGCTGCTCCGTTGGTATAATTTGCACCTCCAAAATAATTCCTGACGGTTTCCTCGGTGAGGTCAAATTCGTTTGCAATTTTTTTAATGGAACCGTCAGGCAAGCTGTCTTTAATTTTGCGCAACTCGTTAAATGTGATTTTACTCTCCATAATGCTTAAAATTTTATTTTGTTATAATTATAAATTAAATACGTCTGAACTTGTAAATTTAAAATTATATATTGAAAAAAGAACTTAAATCCCTCACTGTTTTATCCATATTGTAACCGGTACATTTGTACGGAATTTGAAACTGAATAGTTATTTGCTACAACTTATTGACTTTGAGTTATAAACTGTTGCAGTCTTGTAGGTTAAGCCCCGGAACTACATAATATAATTAACTTTTTTTAACCCGGCGGAACGAAAAAGTCAGAGGCAATCGTAAATGGATTGGTGCATGGCGGTGCGAATATTCAGGTTAAACAGCTGAAGGTTTTCACGGGTAGGGTGAACCCGGTTCGACATAAAAATGAAGAGCGTTCCGTTATCCGGATCGGCCCAGGCCATAGTGCCTGTATAGCCGGTGTGACCAAAGCTGTTTAAACTTGCACTCACTGCCGGGTAGGCATCTTCTAATTTGTTTTTATGGTTGTCAACCAAAGGTTTGTCGAATCCCAGAGCTCGCCGGTTTTTGCCATTTGGAAACTGCCGGCGGATAAATTCATTTATGGTTTCTTCCGAAATATACCGTCTTCCTCCAAAGTAACCTTTTTGCAGGTACATTTGAAACACTTTGGCTAAATCGTTGGTAGTGCTGAACAATCCTGCATTTCCCGAAATTCCACCCAACATGGCAGCGCCCTCATCGTGTACAAATCCCCTCAATCTTTCATTTCTGAAAAAATCATCATTTTCGGTTGGAATAATTTCCGTAAGTGGAAAATGCAGATACGGATTGTAGGTTAATGTCCAGGCTCCCAAAGGCCTGAAAAAAGTTGTTTTGATATATTCGTCGTAGGGCATTTCTGTTAGATTGCGAATAATTTCAGGGTAAATATGAAAGCTGAGATCGGAATAAACATATCTTTTTGAGGGTATTGATTTTGCTGTGCGAATGGTATCGAGAATAGTTTGTTTAAAATTGTTGTTGAGGTATAAATGTTCGGAAATACGCACCTGGAAATGGTCGGAAGGCTGGTGAGCAAATATTTCGCGTTTTAACTTACCTTCTTCATCAAGACCCATGCGCCAAAATGGGATCCAGCCGGGAAGCAGTGCCTGGTGGGTTAAAAAATCGCGAACCGGTAACCGGCCTCTTTCGGTCCCTGCAAAAGGCGGCCAGTATGTGCTGAAAGGTTTATCCAAATCTATTTTCTTTTCTTCTACCAGTTTCATAATTGCAGGCAATGCGCCTGTAACTTTGGTTAGCGAAGCCAAATCGTAAATGTTATCTTCAGTTACTTCCTGCTCATTTTCGTAGGTGTGGTAACCGTAACATTTGTGAAAAATTACATTTCCATCTTTTGCAATTAAGACCTGACATCCGGGATAGGCTTGGTTTTCAAGACCCAGATTGGCCAGCGAATCAATTCTGGCAGAGAGCATTTCCGAGTTTATTCCAACTTCTTCAGGAATGGTATAAGAAAATGTTTGGTTGTTTTTTAATGTTAAACCATCGTCCACTTGAAATCTTTTATCAACGGTTACCGGAAGTTTTCCTGTTGCATTAAAAGCTCCAAAAACCAATTGTGCCGCCAACTCCTGTATTAACGGAGTATTTTGATAAGCAAGTATTAAACCCTTTGCCCGGTGAATATTTTCAAAGTGTTTTAGTGCGTATGCATTGCCAAAAAATACTGTAATCACATTATTGTCCCTGATAAAATCGGCCAGTGCATTCCGTTGTAATATTGTGGTGCCGTAACTTCCTGAAGGATAAAGATTAATTCCCTGAATTCCGGCAATCACCAGGTTGTAGTTGTCCAGTTTTTTTCTGAGGTTTAAGATATCACGTGCCGAAGCATTTTTGCTCAAAACAAAATGGTCAATCTGCGTGTATTTGTCCATCATTTTTTGAAATGGAGAAATACTTTCTGCGCCAATCATTACTGAGGCAATTTTCAGATTGGCCAAATCCTGCACGGGCAGTGCATCCTCGTTAGCTAAAACTGTCATGGCGCCTTTAATCAGTTTCCGGTTTGTTACTTCAAAATAGGGCGAGTTAAGCCGGGCCGCAAGGTTTTTTGTGTTAGCAGGCTCATAAAGGTGTAATCCTGCCCAGCGTTTTGCGGCCAAAACCCGCCGGCATTTAGACTCAATCTCATCCAGTGTAATTTCGCCATTTGCCAGTGCATTTTTTACTGAGGCAATGGCTTTTCCTATGTCCGGCACAAATTCTACCATGTCGTTTCCGGCTTTCAGCGCTTCCAGTTCGGCATTTCCTTTAAAAGTTTGCACTCCTTTCATATTCATGGCATCGGTTACAACAAGTCCCTGGAAACCGATTTCGTTTCGTAAGTAACCGTCAATTATTTTTTTTGATAGCGAAGAAGGAGTCCCCGAATCGTCGAGTACCGGTACTTCAAGATGAGCCGACATGATACCCATAATTCCCATTTCAGTAAGGTATCGAAAAGGAAAACTCTCCACAAAATCGAGGCGATCTTTTGAATGATTTACAAGTGGCAGTACATGATGTGAATCGGTTTCGGTATCGCCATGCCCCGGAAAATGTTTAGCCACCGGAATCACACCGGCATCCTGCATTCCAAGTGCCATCCATCCAGCCTTTTGCGAAACATTTATTTTATCTTCTCCAAACGATCGGAAATTGATTACCGGGTTTTGCGGATTTGTATTCACATCAGCAACCGGTGCAAAATTCATGTGAATTCCCATTAGTTTAAGTTGCTTGGCAAAATCGCGTCCCATCTGGTAAATGAAAGTAGAATCCTGGATGGCTCCAATTGTCTGTGCATAAGGATATTGAATGGTGCTGTCGATTCGCATGGATAATCCCCACTCTCCATCAATAGCTACCAATAATGGTATTTCTGAATTATCCTGAAACTCATTGATCCACCGGGTTGTTTTCACCGGGCTGCCCTGCATAACAAGAATGCCGCCCGGTTTAAAATTTTGAATTAAATTAACCGTGGTGTTTTTCGCAGCCTCACTTTGTTTTGGGTAAACCGTTACCATCATCAGTTGGGCAATTTTTTCGTCAAGGTTCATTTGCTCCATTTTTTCATTTACCCAAAGGTCTTTTGTCATCAACAAAAAGTCTGGTACTGCTGGCTTTGGAGGTTCCTCTGCAAATAAATTTGCATTGGCGGAAATCAAATAAATCAGTAAAAATATGAGTATTTTAAAACGGTTTTGAATGTTCACTGTTATCAGGACTTTTAATTTTTAAAGCTGTAAAAGTATCAAAAAAAATAAAATTACTTTCTACTTTTGTCGCTTATGAGCAGGGTAGTAATCGGACTTTCGGGAGGAGTGGACTCCAGCGTGGCAGCTTATCTTTTAAAAAAGCAGGGGCACAACCTTGTCGCGTTGTTTATGGTGAACTGGCACGAACGTGTTGGCGCAGTTACCAGTGCCTGCACCTGGGAAGAGGATGCACTGATTGCCAAAATGGTGGCTAAAAAACTGGATATCCCGTTTCATATTGTCGATTTGAGTAAGGAATACAAACACCGGGTGGTGGATTACATGTTTGCCGAATACCAGGCAGGACGCACGCCAAACCCAGACGTGCTTTGCAACCGCGAAATCAAATTCGATACTTTTCTGGAAGAAGCCCTGAAATTTGATGCCGATTTTGTAGCAACAGGACATTACTGCCAAAAAGATACCCTTGAAGTTGGCGAACAAACTATTCACCGGCTGCTTGCAGGGAAAGACCGGAACAAAGACCAAAGCTATTTTTTGTGTCAGCTTAACCAGGAGCAATTGTCAAAAGCACTTTTCCCAATTGGCCACCTCACCAAACAAGAGGTGCGTAAAATCGCTCGCGAGCAAAATCTTCCCACTGCCGAACGTAAAGATTCACAGGGAATTTGTTTTGTGGGGAAGGTGGATTTGCCCACATTTTTGCAACAGCAACTTCAGCCCAAAACCGGCAATGTGATTGAGATTCCGGCGGCTTTTATGGCAAAGAAAAAACAGGTGGAAATTTCCGAAGAGAATTTCAGGAAGTTATGTTTTCCGTTTCCCTATAAACCCTGGAACGGAGAAATTATAGGCGAACACCAGGGCGCTCATTTTTACACTGTCGGTCAACGGAAAGGCCTGAATATTGGTGGACACAAAAAACCACTTTTTGTGCTGGGAACCGATGTGCAAAGAAACATTGTTTATGTGGGAGAAGGACAGGAGCATCCCGGACTTTTTCGCCCCGGGCTTTTTATTGACAGGGAAAATGTACATTGGATTCGGCCTGACATGAAAATGGAATCCGGAGATAAAAAAGAATTTGACATTCGCATACGGTACCGCCAGCCGCTGGAAATAGGAACGCTGTATATTAAGGATGAGGGTGTTTATATTCTGTTTGAGAAAGAACAGCGGGGAATCACTTCAGGGCAGTTCGCCGCATGGTATTTAAAAGATGAGCTCATTGGGTCGGGTGTTATTGCATAAAAAGCGTAAATTCGCAAAAATTTGGATTCTATGATAAAATCGATGACAGGCTTTGGTAAAGCCGAATTTGAAGTGAACAACAAAAAAATCACCCTTGAATTAAAAGCGCTTAACAGCAAACAAATCGACATTAACGCGCGCATTCCTTCGGTTTACCGCGAAAAGGAGATTGAAATCAGGAAAGAACTGGCAGAAAAACTTATACGCGGAAAGGTTGATATAACCATTTATGTGGAGAACCATGGCGATGATTCCAACAGTAAAATCAACGAGCCTATTTTGAAAGGATATTTCGAAAGCCTGAAAAAAATAAATGATGACCTTGGACTGTCAACTGATCAGACTACCATGCAGGCTATACTTCGCCTGCCCGATGTAGTGAAAACTGAATACGAAACACTGGATGAGGAAGAGTGGCAGGTTATTTTGCTGCACCTCAGAAAAGCGCTGAAAGACATTGATGATTTCAGAAACAGGGAAGGGAAAGCACTGGAAGCCGACATTGTAGCCAATACAGATGTCATAAAAAATCTGCTTCATCAAATTGCCCCTTTCGAAGAGCAACGTATGGAAACGGTAAAAAACCGCCTAACCGAAAATCTGGGTAAGCTTAATCTGAGCGGGAATGTGGACGAAAACCGATATGAACAGGAATTGTTGTATTATCTCGACAAAATGGATATGAACGAGGAAAAAGTACGGCTGGAAAACCATTGCAACTATTTTTTGGAAACTTTGGCACAAACCGAATCCAGCGGAAAGAAACTGGCATTTATATCACAGGAAATGGGCCGCGAAATCAATACCCTCGGTTCCAAGGCCTACGAAAGCAATATTCAGCGGTTGGTGGTACAAATGAAAGACCACCTGGAACGGATTAAGGAACAGTTGCTGAATGTATTGTAAAATTAAAATGAAAGGCAAACTTATCATATTCTCAGCTCCCTCAGGAGCCGGTAAAACAACAATTGTAAGACACCTGCTCCAGCAGGATTTTGAACTTGAATTTTCGGTTTCAGCCACCAGCCGCCAACCCCGCAGGGGTGAAGTGCACGGGAAAGATTATTACTTTATTTCGGAAGAGGAGTTCAGGGGAAAAATTAAGAACGATGAATTTCTGGAGTGGGAGGAGGTTTACAACGGAATTTTTTACGGAACCCTGAAAAGTGAAGTGGAACGCATCCTGGATACTGGTAAAAATGTTATTTTCGATGTAGATGTGGTGGGTGGTTCAAATATCAAAAAATTTTACGGTAATGAAGCGCTGGCAGTTTTTGTAAAACCTCCGTCAGTTGGTGAATTAAAAAAACGACTTAAAATCCGCTCCACAGAATCGGAAGAGAAAATCAAAATGCGTATTGCCAAAGCAAAAAAAGAACTGGAATTCGTCAATCGGTTCGATGTAATTATTGTGAATGAAGACCTCGAAAAAGCTTTAATCGAGGCCGAAAAAGTAGTTTCGGAATTTCTTTCAGGAAATGATAAGTTATGATTTTAATAAAAAAATGTTCGTTATGAGCGAAAGGTTTTAAATTAATTGTTCGTTTAAAACGAAAGCTTTTGAATATGAAACAATCATCATCCAAAACCTTATCCCCTAAAGAAGTCGGTTTGTATTTCGGATCATTTAATCCGGTGCACATCGGACATTTGGCCATTGCCAACTATATGGTGGAGTTTTCAGGTCTGGATGAATTCTGGTTTGTTGTTACGCCTCAAAATCCGCACAAACAAAAAGCAAACCTGCTGAACGACTATGACCGGCTTGAAATGGTGCAAATGGCTGTTGAAGGCGACGACCGGCTGCAGGTTTCCGATATTGAATTTTTCCTTCAAAAACCCAGCTTCACGGTGGACACTCTTGCCTACCTGAAGGAACGGAACCCGAACAAGCATTTCAAAATTCTGATGGGGTCAGACAATCTCCAAAATTTTCACAAATGGAAAAACTTTGAAATCATTGTGGAAAACTATGGAGTATTGGTTTACCCGCGTCCGGGTTTCGATAAAACCAAAGTAATGCACCATCAAAACATTTCAATTGCCGAAAATGCCCCGCAAATGGAAATTTCATCATCCTTCATTCGCAAAGCCATTGAAAATGGAAAAGATGTACGGCATTTTTTGCCACCAAAAGTTTGGGAATGTATTGAAAAAAAAGGATTTTATCGTTGATAATTTAGTAAGTGGTGGTCATATCCTCATCCACACAAATGGTAAAATGGGCTTTTCCAGTGTTCTTTTCGGTGAGTTCTGAAATGTCTTCCTGCGAAACTGTAGTGATGGTTAGAATATTCAGCTCTGGATTGTGCTGTTTGAGGTACCAATAAATACTTTCAAAATTATCGGAGTGGTAAGCGCCGTGGTAATGAATCAGTAGTTTTTCCGGCGACCAGTTCGTTAAAATAAAATGCGCCATGGAAGCGTCTTTTATTGCCTGCGCTTTTGGAAAATTTTCATTCACGTGGGCGCCCATTCCTTCCATGCTCATCATACTTTTGTAAGCGGGCAATTCCGGATCGTAAAGTACCGGCAGTGGCGGTATAAAAGCCTTGGCTTCGTCTGATAACTCATTCAGACCTTCAAAACCTTTTGAGTTAACAAGCGAGGCATACCGGCGCGGAACATTTGTAGCGACAAACCTGAGGTTGTTTTCGCGTGCAAACTCCACCAGCGGTTTGTAATCGGTTTTATAGTTGTTCCATAAACGTACTTCGGCCTCGAATCGGGTTTGCGAAATAAGTCCGCTAAAATATTCGTCCAGAATAAGCTGATTGTCGCTCTCAAACATTTCAGCGCCCAACACAAGGTTCGAGTCTTTAAGTTCATACAAATCTTTTGTAAGTTCCAGTTGAAGCCAGTGTGCAATGGAATTGTTGTGCAGTTCGCCAAACAACACAATGTCGGCATCTTTTAACTGGTCGAGCATTTTTTCGTATTTCACCTTTTTCCCTTTTTCGTTAAAAAGCAGGTAGGCAGGTTTTTGTGTTTTAAAAGCTGTAAAAACAAAAAACAACACTAAAAGTATAATCAGATATTTCTTCATTTTAATTTTAATTGATATGCAGGTACAACAAATTTCTTTACATTCGGTTTTTTCTAAAACGATTCAAAGTTCAAAACTAAAAAATTAAATGGTAGAATCAGGCTTATTTTACAGCACTGTGATTGATCCTGTGCTGGCTGGAATGCGGAAAAAGGTAAACAGGGTAATTCCGAAGGGACAAAATATTTTGGATGTTGCCTGCGGAACCGGCGCGCAGGTTTTTGAACTTGCCCCTTCTGCAAAGGAAGTAACAGGTATTGATTTGTCGGAATCCATGATTCGCAAAGCGGAACAAACCAAACAAAAACGTAACATTTCCAATGTTCATTTCCGCGTATGCGATGCTACCGGCAACTGGAAATTTTCCGACAAGCAATTTGATATGGCCATCATAACCATGGCACTTCACCAGTTTCCGCCCGAAAATTATCCGGGCATTTTAGGCGAAATGAAACGGGTGTCACAACAAATCATTATCGTTGATTACGCTGTTCCGTTGCCCAAAAACATAACCGGTTGGGGAAGCCGGGTGGCTGAGTTTTTTGCCGGGCGGGAACATCACCGGAACTTCAGAAAATTTTACCGTTTAGGTGGATTGAAAAAAATCCTTGCAGAAAATAATCTTACCATTAAGCATAAAGTTTTTCTTGCCAAAGGAGCTTTTAAGTTGGTGGTTTGTTACTGAGTCTAAAATCAATTGTTTGTATTTCCATGTTTGCATTTAAAAAAATCAGGAATGAAAACTGCACGATTCATTATATTTTTTCCGCTGGCGCTATTTCGGCTGTTTTTTATTTTGTCTGCTTCTGCTTATGTGGTTGGAGTTGGCTGGTTTTGGCTGCAGCTTTTTGGTTTTAGCCGGAAACTGCAAAACTGGTCTATGCGCACCTGGGGAAAAAGTATTTTGTTCGTGTGCGGAATTAAAATCAACAAAAACCAAATTCCTGAAAACGCCCATTTTATCCTGATGCCCAATCACCGGAGCTACCTCGATATTTTTATTGTGTCGGCGCTCACTCCGTCTGCCTTTGTGGCGAAGTCAGAACTTAAAAAATGGCCTTTCCTAAAAACAGGTGCAAAAATTACCAACACCATTTTTGTTTCACGCTCCGAACTGCAAAGCCTTATTTCAACCATGAACAAAATAAAAGCATCAGTAAATGAAGGAATTCCTGTTGCGCTTTTTCCTGAAGGTACTTCATACAAAGGCCCTTTGACCAAACCGTTTAAAAACGGAAGTTTTAAAATAGCTGCTGATTCCGGTATTCCGGTTATACCCATGGCCATTCATTTTGAAGACGAAAATGACGCATGGGTGGACGACGATACGTTTGTGGGCCATTTTTTCAGGCAAATGGGAAAACCGGTTACCCGTGTTACAATTCGTTATGGCAATCCTCTGGCCAACAACGATTACAAGATTCTTCAACAAAAAACACGGGGGCAAATTGATGCTATGTTGCAGGAAATTATTTCAGGCGTCGGGTAGTTTTCCTTTTTTCATTTTAAACCAGTAAAAAACCGGAATCCCTGAAAGTGCAGTTAAAATAGCGATGGTTGACTCCCACGGACGTTCGAAATAAGCCAAAACCAGAATAGCCAAATTAATAAGGATAAAAAAGACAGGTGCAACCGGGTAGCCGGGAAGTTTCAGTTTGCTTTGGCCTGTCATTCTTAACTTAAACACACCGAGAACAGCAATAATTGGAAAAATGCCCAGTGCAAATCCCATATAAGCCAGGATTTGTTCGAATGTACCCGACATAACCAAAACAATGGCAATGGCACTTTGCAGGAAAAGCGCATTTTGCGGCACCTTAAAACGCGGATGTACCGCCGATACCCATTTGAAAAAATAACCGTCGCGGGCCATGGAATAATAAACACGCGGCCCCAGAATAATAAAAGCGCTGAGTGAAGAAAACAAGGCAAATGAAATAAGAAGTGAAATAACCGTTCCGGCAAAATCTCCGAATGCAAGTCCGGCTGCAACACCGCCAACCTCCGGTTCTCCGGCCATTTGTTCGGGCGGAATGGCATACACAAAAAACAGGTTCAGCAACAAATACAGTAACGTAACAATGCCGGTAGAAATAATCAATGATTGGGGAATCACTTTCAACGGATTTTTTATTTCGGAACCAATATAGGTAGCTGAATTCCACCCACTGTATGCAAACATAATAAACATAAGCGAAAGGCCCATAGATTTCCATCCCGTAAAATCGAAGTTAAAACTTTGATTTACTGCGGGTTTAAGGTGATTAAAGTCGCCTTTCCCCAGCGCAAATCCCGCAATAATGAGACCTGCTACCAAAGCTACTTTTAAAATGGTAAGTCCGTTTTGAACTTTTGCACCCAACACCACGCCCCGGGCATGAAGCAATGAAAAAGTGAGGATAACCAAAATAGCAAGCAGGCGGCTAAACATTTCCGGGTTCATAATTTGATCAAACAAAAACCACGACTGAAAATTGGGGAAAGCCCAGATGAAATAACGGCTAAACCCAATGGCGGAAGCTGCGATGGGCGCTGAAAATCCTACAATCAACGAAAGCCAGCCGCTTAAAAAGCCAAGCATGGGGTGAAACAATTTCGAAATAAATGTGTATTCTCCGCCAGCCTCGGGGAAAGCAGCACCCAGTTCGCCAAATGCAAGTGCACCGCACAAGGCTATAATTCCGCCAATCAGCCAAAGAGATAGCATGAGAATGGGATTTCCCAAAAAATCCATGAGGTAACCTGTGGTGGTAAAAATACCTGCGCCAATAATGTTGGCCACCACAATATTGGTTACCGGGAACAACCCCAGTTTCCGCTCCAGATGATTATCCGGCAGGTTCAATTTCGTAAAGGTTTTTCGGCTTTTTTGCAACTAATTGAAATTCCAGAGCGGCTGTTTTTAGCAAAAGTCGTTTCGTAGTTGCTTAATCCTTCAACATATTCCAGAAATTCGCGAATGCCAGAAACCCGCATAGTTGTGTTGTGTGCGGTGAAACAACCCCCAACTTCCAGTTTTGGGTCCATATCAATAAAATAATTTTTATACCAGTATTTGTCTGCATCGTTAAAAACAAAATCGTATTTTCCGGGTAGTTGGGGAACCAGTTCATGTGCATCAGCGAGCCGTGCATCGATGTATTTATCAACTCCGGCCTTTTTAAAATTTGCTTTGGCCTGCACGTAACGTTCCTTGTCAATTTCAATAGTAATCAATTTTCCGCCGGTTTTACTCAGCGCCCAGGCAATCCATATGGCCGAGTGCCCTGTGGATGTTCCTATTTCCACAGCACGGGTGTGTCCATTTTCAACAATCAGATCATAGAGGATTTTTCCATCGGCAAGGGGTACATTCATATCTCGCCAGTTATTTACATTTTCTTCCAGAAAAGCTTTTACTTTCCGGTCGAGGCTATTTTCTAAATCAGGATATTGTCCCTGTGTTGAGGAACAGCTAAAAACCAGTATAATTATTATCCAGTATAATAGTTTCATAGGACAAGCATTTTATATTGAACGTCCTAAAGATAAAAAAAATGGATTAACTCCCTTGAATTTTTTGGAGTTCTTCTGTAGCAGATTCCGTATCGGCCAGTATTGTTTTGTTGTGTTTATAAAGAAAAAGTCTGTTAAAGAATTCAGGAATACTTTGCGAAGCAACGTTGTTGGGTGAGTTGGTCAGGTAAACAATTCCGACTTCCTCCTGCTGGCATAAGGCAATTTCAGCTTTGTAGCCATGCACGTAACCCCCGTGGTAGGCAACTTTCCTGCCTTTGTAATCCACAATTCGCCATCCAAGCCCGTAATTTTTTCTGCCAACTTTGTCCCAATATCTGAAGTATGCGCGGCTTAGAGGTGAAACCACCTGTGGCTGGAAAATGGTTTGCTGAATTTCATCATGCAGCAATGGTTCTTTTTCATTTAAAAGAGCCAGAAGAAAATTTGCCATATCAGAGATGCTTGCATTTACCCCTGCTGCCGGTGCAGTGCTGTAATACCTGTCATTCAGAGGAAGCGATTTACGGGAGCCGTTTCCCCAATGCGGATATGCTTTATTTGGATTGTTTTTGAAACTTTCAAAATCGGTGGAAGCGTCCTGCATTCCAACCGGTTCAAACAATTTTTCTTTTACCAGCTGGCTGTAATTTTTCGATGTTTTTGCTGCCAGAATGGTATCTACCAGACTAAACATCACGTTCTGGTATCCGTAAAGTTTTCCAGGCTCCGCCGAAATACCCGCCATGCGCAGCCTTTCGTAAATGGTACGGAACGGAACATGTCCTTCTACCAGATCGTCGTATGCATGCGGAACCAGTCCTGACGTATGGCTCAACAGGTTTTTTATAGTTAGTTTTTGCGTATTTACCGGGCTGTTCAGACGAAATCCGGGAAGCGACTCAATCACACATTCATCAAAATCGAGAATATTTTCCTGTGCGAGAATACCTGCCAAAACACCAGTAACAGGTTTTGAAACTGATGCCAGCCTGAAAACAGTGTGTTCATCAATGGGTTCAGGATTACCTGATTTCCGTGTTCCAAAACATTTTATAAACGCAATTTGGTCTTTGTACGTTATGGCCACTGCAGCTCCAATGGTTCCTGATGTTTCAATTTTTTCAGAAATCCACCGGTCGTATTCTTGAAATACCTCCTGCATTTCGGCAAGTTCTTTTTCCGATTGAGATGGCGGGCGTTCAATTTTTTCCTGTAAAATATCGGGAGAAGACGAAATACGTTGATTTGTTGTAGTTAGGAGTACAAAAAAAATAAAAATTAGTAGTGCAAAAAATCTATGCTTTTTCATCCAATTTGATTCTTTTATAAGAAAATGTAAAAAACGCCGCTTGATTTAATTTTGTCGAAAATAAGATTTTCATAGAGAAAATCAATGCATAAGCCAGATTAATTTTAAAAATACGGGTGTTAATAACATGAATATTTCAGTAGCTTTTTGTTTTTTTTAGATGTAATAAACTGCATTTGTGACTAATAACAATGAATTTATTAACTAATGTCTGGATTCGTATTGTATAAATAAAATGAATTTATTCATTCATTTCCGATTCATTTTATATTTTTAGAATTCATTAAAATTCAATATCATGCCTAAAAGTATTCTTTTCATACAAGTAAAAACATTCACTTTCTTTTTCATTTTTATGTTTTCACTCATTT
>JAZBNQ010000575.1:0-2851 GCA_036350775.1 Mariniphaga sp. | reverse complement strand
TTCCCGTCTTCAAACACGCCAATATCGCCGGTGTGGAACCAGCCGTTTTCGTCAATCACCTCGGCAGTGAGTTCGGGTGCTTTGTAATAGCCCATCATCACCCCGGGACCTTTGCACAAAATTTCGCCGTCGGCAGCAATTTTTACTTCGAATCCTTCCAGCACCGGTCCAACTGTTCCAATTTTCATTTCGCCCGTTGCCGGATTATTGACAGCAATTACCGGCGAAGTTTCGGTCAGTCCGTAGCCTTCGAGATTGTACATTCCGGCCATGCCCAAAACCCGCGCAATGCGTGGTTGCAACGCGGCGCCTCCCGAAACCACGTAAACTATATTTCCGCCCAGCGCAGCCCGCCATTTGGAGTAAATGAGTTTATCGGCAAGTTTAATCTTCATTTTCAGTAACGGGCTATATTTTTGTTCGTATTCAAAGTGGCGGGTCAACCGCAGCGCCCAAAAATAGAGCGATTTTTTTACCCCTGAAAGTTCTTTTCCCTTGGCCACAAAACCGTCGTAAACCTTTTCCAGCAGCCGGGGTACCGAGTTGAACATGTGGGGTTTAATTTCCTTGATGGCAGTAACTATTTGTGCCAGATTTCCCACATAATAAACTCCCATTCCCTTATACTGAAAATGGTAATTTACACTGCGCTCGTAAACATGGCACAGCGGCAGAAAACTGATAACCTTGTGATCTTTGCCCAGGTGGTGCATTTTTGCATGGGCCACAAAATTGGAAACCAGGTTTTTCTGGGAAAGCATTACACCCTTTGGAACTCCTGTGGTTCCGGAGGTATAAATGAGTGTAGCCAAATCTTCCGGAACGATGGACGATTTTATCTTGTTCAAACTGGCTTCCAGTTCAGTTCGTTTCGACTCACCCAACATTAAAATTTCTTCGTAATTTTTGGCGCCTTCCACCTCTTCAAACGTGTAGATTTCATGAATGCCCTGCGACATCCTGACAACCGGAACCAGCTTTTCGTAAAGTTTGCTGTCGCCCACAATCAGTAATTTGGCTTCGGAATGTTCCAGAATGTACTTGTACTCATCTTCGCCAATGGTAGGATAAATGGGCACATGAACCACGCCGGTCATGGCCATGCCCATATCGGCAAAATTCCATTCGGGCCGGTTAGTTGTTACGGTAGCCACTTTATCGCCCTTCACAAGTCCCATCGCCAGTAAACCCAAAGCAAACTGGTGCGATTTCTTGTAATAATCTTCGGTTGAATAAGTGTACCAATTCCCGTCCTTTTTGCCCCCCAGAGCATCTTCCCTCGGGAATTCCTGCATGCATTTGTCGAGGATGTCAAACGTGCGTGTAACTGTAACTGCCATTTTTTTACTTTTTATAAAACGGCCAAATATACGGGTTTTGCTTTGTCGCTAATTTCTGAAACCACAGGGAAATATGGGCTTTCTGTTTATTTAGATTTGTTCAAAATAAATTCAATATTTTGATTTACAATATTTTAAATTGATTATTTTCGACTAAAAGAATAAACGATTCTAAAAATACAAAGATTTGGAAGGATAAACCGGGAAGATTTTCGTCCATTTTTTGGGATGAGAAATTTCCATCCGAAAAAAAGAATAAACAATTAAATTTGCCATTAAGGTACAGATATTCATTTTCTAAACCCGGCGGGTTTACATGTTTATAGAAAATATAATTTTGGTAAAAATGCGACCCCCACGGGGTCGAACAATACGTTTGAGATTTTATTTTCTATAAACATTTGATGCCCCTGGCATCCGGCCAGAATAGTAGAACAACTGTTTCAATAATAATTCAGACAGTCTAAACAAAAATTATAAACATTTTTCCAATTCTAACCCAGATAATTTTGGGGTAAAACTTCATACAGCCGCTTGATAAATCCGGTTTTCTCTGTCGGCTGCATAACTCAAAGCTGCATAAATATCATTTTCTGCTGTTTTCGTACTTCATATCCTTCAGGTAGGCCCAAATCATTAAACCGCCAATTACACCGAAAGTAATTATCACCGAAGGATGCACGCCGTCAGCCACACCTTTTCCGTAAGAGTGCAAACCGGCCAGGAAATAATTCACGCCAAAGTAGGTCATTAAAACCGATGCAAAACCAAAAACCGATGCCATGTTGTAATTGTACACTCCTTTGAGTGATGGAATTAGCCGCATGTGGGCAATGAATGAATAAATCATAATGGTAATCAGCGCCCAGGTTTCCTTGGGGTCCCAGCCCCAGTAGCGTCCCCAGCTTTCATTCGCCCAAACGCCGCCCAAAAATGTACCGATGGTCAGGAAGTACAATCCCACTGTAACCGACATTTCGTTGATGGTGGTGAGTTGGTCGATAAACCGATTTACCTTTCCTTCGTTGGAATTTCGCCGAATGATAATAAGTATGAGCACCAAAATGCCTAGGAAAGCACTCAGTCCGAAAAATCCGTAACTGGCGGTAATGATGGAAACGTGAATGGTAAGCCAGTACGATTTCAGCACCGGAACCAACGGCGTAATTTCAGGATTCATCCAGTTGAGGTGGGCCACAAACAGCGAAACACCCGAAAGGAATGCTGCCGTGGCAATTACCATGGGGTATTTGCGGCCAAACAGAATGCCGGCCAGCATGGCAGCCCACGCCACGTAAACCACACTTTCGTAGCCGTTGCTCCAGGGCGCCCGCCCCGAAATGTACCAGCGGATAATGATGCCGGCTGTGTGCACCACAAACAGCAGCACAATGGCAAAATAGAACGACTTTCTCAGGAAAACCGGCAGCGGTTTTTGCCTGAAAATATTGGCAAGCAGCACCACCAGCAGCAAAAAGCCAAACAACAGGTAATAGGGGAAAATCCGCTCG
>JAZBNQ010000574.1:0-2928 GCA_036350775.1 Mariniphaga sp. | reverse complement strand
GAATTTTTGCCGTCGAGCGTCAGCGTTTGGTGCACTTTGGTTTGCCGAAACCATGCACGCCCTTCGGGATTGCCACTGTAAATGTAGCTTCCGGCGTCCGGCATCAGGTTTCTGCCGCCGGCATACAAATCAAAAGTGCCGTTGTCGGGTTGACTGTGCCCACCGCCATCCGGGCCGCATTTCAAAACCAGGCAAACTGCATCTTTATCCCAGCCGTTTCTCATGGAATAAAGTCCGCTAACCGGAAGTGCATACGCGGTGGAATCGGGCATTTTGCCTGCTTCTCCTTCGGTAGCCAGGTATAAAAAATCATCCCGTTCGAAAAATTCCGCCCACTGTTTAAACCGGTCATTATGCTGGCCCGGGGTTCCTTCCCAGGCATCGCCAAATTGTACGTTGGTGCCATTGGGCAGACACAGTTTCATGGGAACCTCACACATTTTTTCAATGCGTTCGAGATAAGAATCGGGAAAAGCATTTTCAATGCCGTTCATTTTGGCCAGTTCATAGGTTCTGAAAAACCAGCCAATACATCCTAAATGGTAACCCATGGCCAGTTCGCGCTGGTGTCCGTCGGGGTAAACCTGGATGTTGATTTCGTTGTTTAAGCGGCGGAATGCTTCGTCGCGCCAATTTTCTGCGTTTGCAAATTCAGGAAACGTAATGGCAATAAACGCCATTCCTTCGGCTTCCATCAATCCCCAATTGCTGCGGGTGGTATATTTTGTCATCAGGTATTCGGCATGGTCGTAGCAACTGTTTAAAAACGCCACCAGCACTTCGGGAGTAAACGACGGCGAATCGATAAACCTTTGAAACAGCCCGGTCCAGCGGTAGCCCCGGATTCCGGCTTCGATGGAGCGCCAGGCATATTTGTGGTTTTCGTCGTTGGGATTTTTCCTTGTCCAGTCAATAAGTTGTTCGCCCCAGACTTTGGCATATTTTTCATCGCCAGTGTGCCAGTAGGCCTTTGCCATTGCATCCCAAAAACTCATACGGTTGAGTTGCCACACCCATTCGTTGTCGGGCACCGGGCGGGTTCCCCAATCAATGTCGTCGCCGCAAAAATAAGGCGGGTAGGCAGGCTGACCAACAAAAATATGTTTCAATGCATTATTGGCGGTTTCAATATCTTTTTCAGATGCAATATTGCCTTTGGAGGAATCTTTTAAGTTCCTGTTGATGGGGTGATTAACTGAATTTCGTTGACGGAAATAATCCAAAAGTTTTTCTGCTGCAATTTGGGTATTATTTTGGTTTTGTTTCACTTGATCCAAACCATTGCCGGATAAATCAAGTCTTGAAATTAGAATTTCTGCCTGAATTGACAAAGAATTTTCCTGGGCTTTTCCTTTGATTATTAAAAGGAAAAAAATAAGAAAACAAAAGAAAAACACCTTCTTTTGAATATAGAACCGGGGTTTAAAAGGCATAAAAAAATATCGTTCAAAAAACAAACCCATAATTCTAAATTATTTTTTCTTCAAAAAAACAAGAAAATCAAATATACTTAAAAAAAAGCTATAACCAGGAGTTCAATCCCGGTTATAGCTTTTCAAAAAATGAACTCACTTTAATTAATAAACTTCAGGAGAGTATGTTTCCAAAACAACACCTCTGTCTCTTAATACCAATACATCATTAGCTTCGTAAGTATGTTCTCCGTCTGAAACTGAAAAACTCAATTCAATACCATCTCTTTCTTTATTTCCCCAGGCATATTCTTTCGATTTAAATACACCGGTACCGGAAATGGTATAAGGAGAACCTTCTGCAGCTGTTATCGTACAGTTATTTCCATTAAAGGTTAAAACCATATTTACCTCGCCGGTCATCACTTCAGATTTTAAAAATGAACTGAGCGAAACCTGGTTTCTTCCGGTAGTCACCAACTTTGCTGTACCGTTGTTTTCCACATAGGTTTCACTGTAAGTTGTATTCTCAACAACTGTATTGGTGGCATCTTTTACACTGCTTGAGCCATAATGAAAATAGGTACCATGAAATTCGTTAATGTATTTTACGGCAAACATGGTAAAATCTTTTGGAGCCACAATCCACTGACCGGCAACACGAGGATCAGCATTCGGATTGTCTGACTGCCCAACCAAAATGGTATCAACATCTGCCGAACCTGTAATTCGAACAGGTACTACATAGGTATTTTTTATGGCAAGCGGATCATTAAAAAATGCATCGGTTAACTGAACCTCAACGCCTCCGTTAAATTTACCGGCTGGTATCACAATATTATTGTTATCGCTCAACGTGTAGTAATTTGAAGGCAGCGCATGAATGGTATCGCCATCAGCAGAAAACAATACCCTGTTGCACAAACTTTCATCCACTTCTATACCGAACTCCCTGTTTTGAGTATTTTCGTAAACTCCACCCATAGCAACAGAAATAACAAATTTATGATCGTTATCATTCGAGTTGTCATATATGTAATCACCCAAAACCAGGGTTCTTACCGGAAACTGATACGGAAAATATCCGGATGTATAGTCAAAGTCAGGATGATCAATGTCAAAATTTTGACAAGCCATCATCCCGGTTGCTATTAACAATATTAAAACTAATTTCTTCATTATATTCTATTTAAATTTTTCAAATTTAGTTCCAACCTTTATTTTGAACCAGACCAAATTTAACAATTTCTCTGTTAGGAATGGGACCATAATGCATGTATTCATTATTATAAACGCGGTCTTCAACATTAAACGGAGTATACGTGTTTCCACTAATCCGGATTCCTATGGCAGGAACTGTTAAATCTGCTTTCCATCTGCGCAAATCCCAAAAACGGAAACTTTCAAAACAAAGTTCCAGTCTTCTTTCATTGCGTATTAACTGACGCATAGCTCCCTGATCAGAAACTGATTCCAGGTAGCTGTCGGGTTGTTCAATTCCTGCCCGGTTGCGTAT
>JAZBNQ010000573.1:0-8540 GCA_036350775.1 Mariniphaga sp. | reverse complement strand
GAAAAAAGCATCCCGTCATCTTTCATCCGGATATATTTCCATTCGTTGGGAGCCATCTTTTTTCAAACACATTTGCTGGCCGGGATTATCATCGCCATTGGCCTGCTCATCTATTCGAGAATAACTTTTGTTCTTTCCGGACTGGGTTATGCCGTGGCGTTTTTGTTTTATATGTTGGTGGGCATCGAATTCGATTCGCTGGGTTACACGTTTATCGGTTTCAACTACATTCTTACGGCCATTGCGCTGGGTGGGTACTACCTGGTTCCCGGCAGGGTAAGTTTTGGCTGGATAATTTTACTGGTGCCTGCCGTGGTTTTAATCACCACCAGCACCCAGCAGCTTTTTGTTTTGTTTCGCATTTCGCCCTATTCATTGCCGTTCAATGCCATTGTTCTGACATTTTTATATGCACTGAAACTGAGGGAGAAACGTCCGAGATATTTAATTGAAACGCCGGTGCAATTGGGAAAACCTGAAAAAAACCTGTACCTCTATTCCGGCAACATGAAGCGGTTTCCGGCAGCTTACCCCGTTTCAGCAGCTTTACCATTTTACGGCGAGTGGACCGTGAGCCAGGCGCACAACGGCGAACATACCCACAAAGGTGCCTGGCGTCATGCGTTTGATTTTATCATCGCCAATCGGGAAGGGCAACAGTTTAAAAATTCGGGCGATTTTGTCGAAGATTATTACTGTTTTGGGAAAGCTGTTTTGGCAACTGCCGACGGCATGGTGGCCGAAGTGGTAAACAATGTTCCCGACAATGCCATCGGCGATGTGAATACCAAAGACAACTGGGGGAATACGGTAATTATCAAACACAACGACTTTTTGTACTCCAAACTCAGCCACTTGAAATTTCAATCGGTGGAAGTAAAAACCGGCGATTCGGTTAAAAAAGGCCAGATGATTGGCCGGTGCGGAAACTCAGGCCGCTCACCATACCCGCACCTGCATTTTCAGTTTCAGGCCAATCCATATGTAGGTTCCACCACTATCGACTATCCGTTTGGCCATTATTTACTGAAAGAAGAATCGGAATATTCCCTAAAATCATTTGATTTTCCGCAAAAAGATCAGGTTCTGGTTAATCCTTCTAAAAACGAAGTGTTAAACAAAGCGTTGCATTTCATCCCCGGAAGGCGGATAAACGTTTCGGTGGAAGTGAATTCAGAAAAAAGCAAGTGGAAAAAGCTGGCAGGCGAATATTCCTGGATTGCCGAAACTGATGTGTACAACACCACGTTTCTTCGTTGCGAAAAACATAACGGACGTGCGTATTTGTATAACCAGGGCGACATGCATTTTTTCACCAATTTTAATGGGAAAAAGTATTCGCCTTTGTTTTGGTTTTACGTTTCGCTTTTTAAAGTTCCGGTAGGTTTTCAATCCGGCAGCCGAATTAACGATACACTTCCTGTTCACCTGCTTTTTGGCGGTATTCTGAAATATTTGCAGGATTTTGTTGCACCACTTTTTATGTTTCTGAAAGCCGAATACAAGCTTACGTTAAAGGAATCGGGAGACATTTTGTCATCAGAATCAGTAAAGATGGAAACTGAAATAACCAAAAAGTTGGCCAGCAGAAAGATAAGAGCGTGTACAAGTAAAATTGATATCACTCAACAGGGCGATTTCGAAATTTTTATAGAATTGAACGAGGCAAAGTTGAAAATGATATGCAGAAACGAATTGGATTAATTGTGTTGTTTATCACCTTTTTGCTGGCGGTTCAGGCGCAGCAAAAGTTGAATTATCCTGAAGTGGACAAAGTTTCGTATGAACTTTTTCTTCAGGGGAAATGGGGAGAATTGATTGATTACGCAAAAGAAGCCCGAAGGCAGGACATTGATTTTTTTTACCTGCAGGCTCGTACCGGAATTGCATATTACAACCTGAAAAAATACCGCATAGCCAGCGAATGGTTTTTGAAAGCCTGGAAAAACGACCAGTCGTTTGAGTGGCTGCAGGAATATCTTTACTACAGTTTACTTTGGGGTGGACGGGCTTCGGAAGCCAACAAATTAGCAGGCAGTTTTTCCCCCGGAATGCAGGATAAAATCGGTTTTTCCGAAAAGAAAATTACACGGATAGGTTTGGAGTTCGGGTACACTTTTAATCCCGATTTTGAATCGCTAACGGAAACCTCACACGGACAGCAAGCCGACGTGGGAGAAGATTACGGTGAAGCTTACTACCTGAAAAACTACCATTTCGAAACGTTTGACCTTAGCCACCGCATTTCACCTGGAATTAGTGTTAACCACAACCTGACTTACGTTGGACTGAACCGTGAGCAGCGAATCGACTGGGGCTCGGCAAATAGTTTTCCGATGAAAACCAATCAGTTTCAGTATTATTTAAATCTACAATTTGTATTAGGTAAAAAATTGTATGTTTCTCCTTCACTTTCAACCATCTGGGGAAATTATGATTTATTTCTTGGCGGTTTTTCCGGGAACCAGATGAAGATGTTTTACAATTCTTCCTATCGTTTTTCAGACTTTGTTTTTTCCACTTCGGTCTGGTCGCATTTTGGAAGTTTTTCTCCTGGTGCAGAAATAAACCTGGCCAACATTACCAACCAAAATTTCACGCAACTTTCAGCCTGGCTTACAGTATATCCGCTTTCAAATCTCAATTTTTATTTTACACCACGAATTTATATTAAAAGCAACACTGAAAAAGGTTTCAGATTCAATACCTTCGGCATTTCCGGAGGAGCGCAGTTGGGGCCGGTTCATTTTTACGGGCAATACCTGAATGGAGAAATGGAAAATTTTATTGAACCGGGTGGCTATGTGGTGTCCAATTTTCCGGGCGTATCGGAACAAAAGTTTTCAGGAAGCCTCTATTTTCCAGCCGGGAAAAAATATCAGTTCGTTTTGCGCTATCTCAATCAGGATGTTACGGAAACCTATAAGGTTTACACCGACCTTGTGGAGAGCAATTCTATAAAATACAACTATATGAAACATACTTTAACAGCCGGAATATCATGGAACTTTTAATAAAAAAAGCAACACTTTTTATTTTGATGATAGCAGTTTTACCTGTTTCTGGTCAGGTTAACCAGGAAACACTGGAGCAGGCATTTTTGCAGAGCTATAAGTTGGAACAAACCAAAGATTTTGCTGCTGCCGCTGAAGAACTAAACAATGTTTACGACCAGTCATCATACGAAATCAACCTGCGAATGGGTTGGCTGTATTATAATGCCGGGCGGTTTGATGAGTCGGTTACGTATTACTCACGTGCACAACAGCTGAAACCCTATTCCGAGGAAGCCCGGTTTGGTTTGATTCTGCCCAGGGCCGCGATGGGCCAATGGGACGAAGTGATTGAACTCTACAACAAAATTCTTGAAATTCATCCCAATAACACAGTGGCAATGTACCGTTTGGGATTGATTTATTACGAGCGCAAAAACTACGACAAAGCCCTGCCAATGTTCAATAAAGTGGTTGATTTGTACCCGTTCGATTACGACGGGCTGCTTATGCTGGCATGGACTTCATATTTCATCGGAAATTACAACCAGGCCAAAGTGCTATTCAACAAAGTAAAATTGAATAATCCCGGCGATGCATCGGCAAACGAGGGATTACAACTTATGAGATAAAAAATCAAATTGTTATGAAACGAGCATGATAATAATTATAAACAATGAGTATGAGTATAATTTCATGCGAGTTACATATGGTGCTTTATAAATAAACAATTTTAATCAGATGAAATCATTTTTTACCACCACCATGCTCCTGCTTATTTATACAGTGGGTAGCGCCCAGGTTACCCTCGAAAAAAAGTATGATTATTCCACCTCGGTGGTTGAGTTTGAAACGCTCGGTTTCAAATACTACCTGATGGATGTGCCCAATGGGCAATGCCGCATTTACAACATGGACCACTCGCTGTTTAAAACCATCAACTGCAATGTGCCCAGCGGATTTTTTCTGTACGATATAAAATTTCTTTCAGAAGAACTGTTCGATAATGATACCGGAATTGAATTGCTTTGCACATTTTACAAATACAACGCTTCGCCGGAATATTACGAGTACGACACCAAAATCATCAATGAAGATGGTTCACAGCTTACCTTTATTGACGGCGCATTGTACAATTACATCAATAAAACCGAAGAGAATACGTACAAACTTTTTTCGTATTGTTACGATTTTTCGGTCTGGCCCGAAAAAGTGTGGACCAACATTTACAACCTGCCGGGCTCACCGGTGGTGAGCGCTTTTTTGGAAAATGAAAATGAGGATTTCAACCTGAAAGCTTTTCCAAATCCAACTGAAGGGCAGTTAAAAGTAGCTTACAATTTGCCCCCGGAAGTTCAGGAAGGAACACTTTTTCTGTACGACAACAATGGCAGGCAGATTAATCGGTTTGTTATCGACAACCACACCAATCATCTGCTGCTGAATATTTCGGATTATAAAAACGGTGTTTACCATTATTTTGTAGAATATGGCAACAAAAGGAGCCCTTCACAAAAGCTGGTGGTGAGATAAAGATTAAAAAATTGAACCCGTGCAGGGTTCTGTCGGCACGATATAATTAACCACGGGTTTCATCCGCGGCTATTATTATTAACCACTTTGTGGTTTTTTCGGATTCTTTGTAGCCAACTATATTCATGTAAAAAACTGCAACAATTTCTAATATCCCGAAGGGATAAAACAATAATAGCCGTAGGTGCAACCTGCGGAAGTTTAATCACCGCCAAACCAGAACCCTAAAAGGGTTCACAAGAAATGAAAGGGATTTATTCAGAATAATCCGGTTTCGCAACGGCATATTTCTCCAAAATCTCATCCAGAATTTCAGTGACTTCGGCACTGGTTTCGGCGCGCAGGAGCCTGATTTTCAACTCGCGGAAATTGGGTAACCCGGGAAAATATTTGGCAAAGTGGCGGCGCATCATTAAAATAGCCGAACGTTCATTGTCTTTCCAGTCAAGGTTAAGCTGAAGTTGCTCCCTTACGTTTTCCACCACCTCGGCAACAGTTGGAGAAGGAAGCGTTTCGCCTGTTTCCAAAAAGTGCTTCACTTCCCTGAAAATCCATGGGCGGCCAATTGCCGGACGGCCAATCATCAGTGCATCGACACCGGTTTGATCCAGCAAGGTTTTTGCTTTTTGCCCGCCGGTAATGTCACCATTTCCAATAATTGGAATTTGAATTTGTGGATGGTTCTTTACTTCACCAATGAGTGTCCAGTCGGCTACACCAGTGTATAATTGTTCGCGGGTACGTCCATGAATAGCCAGCGCAGCAATTCCGGCATTCTGCAAGCGCAGTGCAGCTTCCAAAATGGGTTTATCATTTTTATCCCAACCCAACCGGGTTTTGGCTGTTACCGGAACTTTAACTGCTTTTACAATTTCAGCAGCCATTTGCTCCATTTTGGGCAGGTCGCGCAACATGGCTGCCCCCGCACCATGGCGAATGATTTTTTTCATGGGGCAGCCAAAGTTGATGTCGATAAAATCGGGTTCCATTTCTTCTGCAACCTTTGCTGCTTCCACCATCGATTCGATGTTGTGCCCGTAAATCTGAATGGCCACCGGTCGGTCGAAATCGAACAAAACCATTTTCTGTTTCGTCTTTTTTACATCGCGCACCAACGCTTCCGACGATACAAACTCGGTGTACATTACGTCGGCGCCATATTTTTTGCACATCCACCTAAACGACTTGTATGTAACGTCTTCCATGGGGGCCAAAAAAAGCGGAGTTCCTTTCAATATGAGATTTCCGATTTTCATTGCACCCAGAATTATAAAAAGGTTTGTTCTACCATAATTTTTATTCCCATCCCAAATAAAATAATTCCGCCAAGAATTAAGGATTGTTTGCTTCGTTTTGCAGGGATGTTTTTCCCGAATAACATGCCCAGCATAGATGCAATAAACGTAATTGTGCCAATTATTAAAACCGGGAACAAGATGTGCACTTCCAGAAACCCGAAACTGAGGCCCACTACCAAAGCATCAATACTGGTTGCAATGGAAAGGCTGACAATTACCCTTTTTCTGAAGGGATTGAAATTTTGCAACGTTCCATTGGGTTTTGTGCCTTCCATAATCATTTTTATTCCAATGATTGCAAGTAACCCAAAAGCAATCCAATGGTCAACCGAGCTGATTAAAGTGTGAAGTTTTTTCCCGGCAAACCATCCAATAACCGGGAAAGCAGCCTGAAAGAAAGCCAGAGAAAGGGCAATAGGAACTGCTTGTTTGAAGCGGATTTCCTGTTTCATTAATCCGCAGGAAACAGACACTGCAAATGAATCGAAACTCAATCCGATGCCTATAAACAGAAATGTTATAAAATGGGTAATACTCATTTCAGCAAAAGCTGCAAAAATACTGAATTCATTAATAACTGAAAGCGCTGAATTTTTTTTTTCAGTGAAATACTGATTTGGTTGTTATAAATTTGAATGATAATCGTCCATTATAACAAATGACCGAAGCAGAGTTTAAAAATAGCGTGTTGCCATATTCCCGGAAATTATATCCCATGCTAAAACGGATACTTAAGAATGAGGAAGAAACGCGGGATGCCCTGCAGGATTTGATGATTAAACTTTGGAATAAAAGGCACGAACTTGATAATTGCCGAAATCAGAAGGCATACATCATTACAATGGCAAAAAATTACAGTTTCGATTTGCTGAAACGAAAGCGCATTGTAAACTTCAGCCACAATGGTGAACAGCAGTTCTTTCATATTGAGTCGGATGATGTAAGCCCTGATTTGAAAGAAAAATTTGAGCAGGTGCACAAAGCAATTGAAAAACTTCCCGATAAATACAGGAAAATCATTCAGTTGCGTGATATAGACGGATTTGCTTACGAAGAGATAAAAGAGATGACCGGGATGGAAGTATCCAACATCCGGGTGGTACTTTCAAGGGCACGGCAGAAAGTAAAAGCAGAGGTTGAAAAAATTTACAATTATGAAGACAAAAGACAATTTGCTGGAAAAATATTATAGTGGAGAAACCACGGAAGAAGAAGAGATAGCTTTGAAATCGGAATTCCTTTCTTCTGATTTGGAAACGGTTGAAAAAGATATTTTCGGGTATTTCAGAAATGAGGCAAAAATTCCTGATGGTTTGGAAGATTCTGTTTTTGAAAGCATCAGGGAAAAAGAAGAAAAAAGAAAATCCCGTCGGGTGTGGATTTATTCAGTTACCTCTGTTGCCGCTTCAATACTTCTTATACTTAGCATTTTTACAGGAATTCAGGCTGAAAGAAAACAAAAAATGGAAAATGACTTTTTTGTTTTGGAAGAGGCGCTGTTCAGGATTTCAGAAAGTATTCAGCCTGAAGAGCAAAACGAAATGCTGGTGCTTTGGGTCGATGAAAACGTGGAAATAATAGTCAACTAAAATAGAAAAGTCATGAAAACAATTTTGCTCATTTTTACGATTTGTGTTTTATCTTTTGCGGGTTGGACGCAACAGAATCTTTTTGAGGAGCTGACCGAAAAATATGCCGACAAGGATGGATTCAGTGCCAGTCGCATTACCGCCGACATGTTTGATTTGTATATAAAAAAACGAAATATCGACGAAAAGTCACCGGTTTTCGATGCACTGAATAACCTTGACAACATTCTGGTGGTTACTCAAACAGGGATTGTTCGCAGCTCAGTTTCCGCCACAGGCCATACAAAAGCTGATGATTTAACTGCCGAAGTCCACCAGGCAATTCTTGATTTTTACAGAAACAACAATTTTACCTTGTTTAAAACCGAAAAGCAGATGGGTGAAGATGTGAAAGTTTTCCTGAAAAAGAATCAGGATAAGGTGGAATCGCTGGCACTGGTAACCCATTCACAGATGGCAACCAACCTTGTCGAACTTCAGGGCGATATTGAACTTTCCACTGTTTCACAACTCAGTCAG
Source organism: Mariniphaga sp. (assembly GCA_036350775.1). GTDB lineage: Bacteria > Bacteroidota > Bacteroidia > Bacteroidales > Prolixibacteraceae > Mariniphaga. The sequence goes on along the minus strand of JAZBNQ010000573.1, from coordinate 608 downwards.
GCGCTGAACCTGCGCGGGCTCGAAAATCTTTATAAAATCAACAACCAGGGGCCCATTGGATTTTATGTAAATACTCCGGGCAGCGATTGGTCGCAGGAACGCATTGAAGAAATGGTAGCCCGGCAGCGCGAACTTGCCGAAAAGCAGCGCTATATGAGTGAAGAACAACGACAAAAATTCGAAGAGCAGGCCCGGATTATGTCTGAAAAACAACGTGAAATGGCAGAAAAGCATCGCGAGCTGGCTGAAAAATACAGGCGTTACCCCATTCTTTTAAACTATCCGGGAGATGCAAACACAGTCTATATCCTTAACGGGAAAAAGGTTGATACTGAGGCATTGAAAAAAATTCAACCTAGTGATATTGAAAGCATTGAGGTAACCAAACCCAAAAAGGAAGGTGAAGAAACAACCATTAAAATTAAAACGAAATAAAATAAATTGCCACAAAAAAAACGGGTAGCTTTTATAAAAGTTGCCCGTTTTTTTTTGAAAAATTCAGATAATCACTCCAGAAACTTCGAATAGGTAATTACCAGTTTAATACCGGTTTGGCTGTTGCTGCCCTTTAATACCACCCGGTTTGCTTCGCTGTTTTTACGGGCTGT
>JAZBNQ010000572.1:0-2746 GCA_036350775.1 Mariniphaga sp. | reverse complement strand
TGCCTTCTTGCTAAGTATATTGCTTATTCCCTATTTCTGGCCATTCTGAACAATCTGTTTACCAACCCATTTGAAGGCTGCCGGACAGAAGGAACAAACAGAAGGAACCGTTCTATCCGAAAAAGAACGGTTCCTTTTAGAACACGGGCAAATCAGAAACTACGATCAAAGTTTTGCCTGAGGTAATGGGCATATCATTGCAAGCTTTGGAAATCGTGCCCGAATCCTTGGACATATTTCTTCAAGCTTCAGAAATCGTACCTGTCCCTTTGGAAATATTTCTTCAAACTTCGGAAATCGTGCCCGAAACCTCGGACAAAAAAAACCGCTTTGGTTCTTTCATACCGAGGTATTAACTACCGAATGGTAATCCAAAACAATACAGCCACAGGAAGTTAATAGACAGACTGCCATTGTGTTTAATGCTAAAGAAACATCGTGCCTTAAAAAAAATTAATCATGAGTTTCTACATGCCAGGCTTGTTCAACAGTATAAAGATTGGCTTTGATATCCGTTGTCCAGCTTTTTACTTTATCCGACAATCCTGACTTCATGATTTTTTCAGCATGTTCACTTCGCATGAAAGCTGTAAACTTTTCCCGGCTTGTCCATAATGAAATACCTGTGATTGGACCGTTTTTTTGCTCTGGCTTCAATGATAAGCTCATTAATGCACCATCTTGTTCTTTAAGCATTTCAGAAGTTTCATTTAACATTTTTAAAACTTCTTCAAAATGTCCCTCTTTCGGAAAATAGTTTTCTGTTACCAAATACGGTTTTGTATTCATATTATTCAAAATTTAAGTATTAAAAAATTTATTACTATGTTTTCGATACAAACATAGTAATTTAATTTCATTTACATACTTATTTATTAAAATAATTGTATGTTTTTGAAATAAGATGTATTTTTGGACTATGAATAATTCATTAAATATTGTTACAGCGTTAATTGAACACCTGAAAAGGTTTGAAATCGAAAAAGGTCAGGAACCACAGGACGTAAAAGAATTTGCGATTTGGCTAAGTCAGCTTATGTTTGAATCGCATAATTCCTTAGAGTCCAATCAAGATGAGAGCAATATAGATATGGAGTTGACTTTTTTGTTAATCATGCAAAGCAAACATTACAAAACATATTGTAAAGAAGCATTGGTGAACACCGAAATCAATTCTCCGGATGAATATAGTTTTTTGTACCATTTGAGCTTGGTTGACAGCTTTCGGAAAATGGAATTAATTCATATCCATTTATTGGAAGCACCTTCGGGAATTGAGGTAATTAAAAGACTTTTAAAAAAAGACTTTATAGAAGAGTTTGACGACAAGGATGACAAAAGGGCAAAACGGATTAGAATAACTAACAAAGGGCGCAAAGAAACTAATAAGATAACACCACAAATGAAATCAGTCTATTCAAAAATGACAGCAAACATGTCGCTCAAAGAAAAACTTTATGCAGTATCCCTCCTTAAAGAATTAAACGACTATCATTTGACTCCAAAAGAAAAAAGAAAATAATAATGGAAAATAAAATTTGCTTAATTACGGGGTGTAATTCAGGAATTGGTAAAGTTACAGCGATAGAGCTTGCCAAAAAAGGATTTGAAATAATCATGCTGGTGCGTGATAGTGAAAAATCAAGGATGGCTTACGAGGAAATTAAAAGTGCTTCAGGAGGAAAAGTAACCCTTAAATACGTTGACCTTGCATCACTTGATTCAATTAAGAAAATATCAGAAGAGATTACATCACAGTATGAAAGAATTGATGTACTCATAAATAATGCTGGAATATTTAAAAGAAAGTTCGGGAAATCTGCTGATTCATTTGAAATGACATTAGCGGTAAATTACTTTGCTACATTTGCCCTTTCGATTCTTATGATTCCATTATTGGAAAAAAGTAAACAAGCGAGAATAATTAATTTAACATCTGAATTGTACAAGCGAGGCAAAGTGAATTTAGATAATGATTTTGCTATTGAAAAGTTTAATGGAAACAAAGCTTATCCCAACTCAAAACTTCTTGTTGTTTATTTTACTAGGGAACTTTCAAAACGATTAGCATCAAAAAACATTACTGTTAATTGCGTTCATCCGGGAGTTGTTGGAACTGATGTTTTTAGAGAGTATCCAAAATGGTTTGCAAAATTTCTAAATTTAGTGATTTCTAAACCAGCAGAAGGAGCAAAACCAACAATATTTTTGGCAAGTTCAGAAGATTTAATCAATACTACTGGAAAATACTTCTGTAAAAGCAAGCCAAAAGAAATTGATAAAATTGCAAATGATTCTGATTTGATGGAAAAGATTTGGGTAAAAACAGAAGAATTGACTGGGATAAAATATTCTGAATAAAGTACTAAAATACAATCGACCAATTACCCCTAAGCCCTTTAACCCATCAAAGCACCCCCCGCCATAGCCATACCTTTATGCCACACCATCCCGTGCACCTGCCCCGACTGTGAACCAGTTAAGGCCTATTTCACGATTATTTTCGCCGTAGCGGATTGTTCGCCTGCATTCAGCCGCAGAAAATAAATCACTATGGATTGGAAATCCATAGGTTGTAAAAGCGGTAAAAAATGAAATTTTTTGAGTTTATTCAAATATCCAGTTCCCAGTTTCCGAGTTGGGTTTTTCTCGATGATGTTCCAGATACTCCTGAACCATCTCCTCGGTTATATTCCCTGTGCTCCAAACTCCATAGCCTACTGCCCAGAAGTGGCGCCCCCAATAT
>JAZBNQ010000571.1:0-2101 GCA_036350775.1 Mariniphaga sp. | reverse complement strand
GGTTTCATTTTGTGCATAATTTTTTCGTATTCAGCTTCCTTGAAATGGCCAATTTTTTCAGCATCCATTTGGGTGTCAAACAGCTCATTCAGTTTTTGAATGGTGCCCACCGCCGGAACACCTGCCAAAGTGCCAAACAATTCCGGGGTAAAATCAATCCCGAAATCCGCCAAAATATTTTTATAGGCCAGAAAATGCACCGGCATGGTGTCGGCCAGGGTTCCGTCCAAATCAAAAATAAGTGCTTTTGCCTTCGGGTTTACTTCCAGTTTCTTCACAATAGTTCGCTTTTATAAACCAACAAAATTAAAAATAAAAGCCCTTTTGTCACAAAGCTTTCGGGATTAAGGAAAAATCACCAACTTTGTTTCAAATTTATTTACAATGAACCAGGATACCATTTTGTACACCATTCCGCAATGGTTTGTATTTGCCGGAATTATTGCCAGCGTTTACGGTTGGGTTGAACACAAAAAAACCTTCCGGTTGCTGGGCCCCGTAATATTTTTTCTTTTGGGAATTTTTTCGCTGGTTTCAATGCTGAACGGCAGCTTTTCTGCCCGCGATTTTTTAACCCCGGCTGAAATGATCAATGAAGCCATGGAAGAAGAAACCATGGAAGACATTCCTTTTGTTGCCCAGCTTTTTCCTGCCTATTTTGCTTTTCTGTTTTCGGGGTTGCTGGCTATTCCCACATTCATTTTAGAGTGGAAAGACAGGAAAGGTAAAAACCTGATGATTATTCTGACTGCCCTGGCCGGACTTATGGGATTTTTTATTATTGTTGGGGCGCTAAGAAGTTTGTAATAATTTGTTAGCATTTTATCAAAAAAACCTTCAATTTGTCAACAATTATTAAATTTTAGAAGGTAGTTTTTTATCTTGCAACCCGAAATTCAGATTCTTTTAAATTGCATTGAATAAAACAGAAAAAACTATGAATCCACAGGCTGAAGAACTCAACCAGATTATCCGGCAAAAAAGTCCGGCCGTTTACGACATGCTTTCCGAAAGGGGCAAAAACATTTTCTTCCCGAAAAAAGGAATTCTGGGGCAAACTGCCGAAGCAAAAGGAACGCGTATTAATGCCACCATTGGCGCTGCTGTTGAAGACGACGGCACGCCCATGCGGCTGGAAACCATCGCTTCGAAAATCAATCTCGATCCTTCGCTGGTTTTTCCGTATGCACCCAGTTTCGGGCGGCCCGATTTGCGCTCGAAGTGGAAAAGCATGATTTACGAAAAAAACCCGTCGCTGGGAGAAAAGGAACTGAGCCTGCCTGTGGTAACCAATGCACTCACCCACGGCATCAGCATGGCCGGGTACCTGTTTGCCGATGCCGGCGACGAAGTGATTGTGCCCAGCCTGTTCTGGGGAAACTACAACCTTACCCTGGCCAACGGTTACGGAGCCAACCTGGTCAAGTTTAACCTGTTTAAAAATAATCAGTTCGATTTGGAAGCGTTCGAAGCGAAACTGAACGAAGGCGGGGTCGGGAAAAAAATCCTGATTCTGAACTTCCCCAATAATCCCACCGGTTACACGCCAACCCAGGAAGAAGCAGACGGAATTGTTTCCATTATTGGCAAAGCAGCCGAAAAAGGGAACAAACTGGTTTGTGTAACCGATGATGCCTATTTCGGACTGGTTTATGAAGACGGCATTGCCCGCGAAAGTATTTTTGCGCCGCTGGCCAATCTGCACGAAAATGTGCTGGCCATAAAACTCGACGGCGCCACTAAGGAAGATTACGTTTGGGGTTTTCGGGTGGGATTTATGACTTATTCCGTAAAAGGCGGCGATGCCGAATTGTATTCCGCGTTGGAGGCCAAAACGGCAGGCGCCATCCGCGGAAACATTTCCAATGCGGCAAATATTTCGCAGTCGCTGATGTATGCGGCATACAACAGCGCCGAATATGGTGTGCAGAAACGGGCCAAATACCGCATTATGCAAACACGCTACGAAGCAGTGAAAGAGGCATTAAAAGAAGAAAAATACCGGAAATACTTTAAAGCACTGCCGTTCAACTCGGGCTACTTTATGTGTGTTCAACTGGCCGAAGGACTCGACAGCGACAAGGTGCGACAGGTGCTCATC
>JAZBNQ010000570.1:0-7212 GCA_036350775.1 Mariniphaga sp. | reverse complement strand
GGTGATGTTCACCCAAATCAGCTCACCTGTTTGGTAATTCCAAATGGCGCCTTCGCCCAGGGCAGATTGCGTGTCGATTACAAGTTCCACTTCAGTTTTTTTTTGGGTTGAACAACTCAACAACAAGGCTGCCATAACAATCATTAATAATTTACTTTTCATTTTTAGCTGGTTAAATGTTAAAGATTCCGGCCTTCGCCGGAATGACGGAATTCATAGTCCCAACATTAAACTCTGAACTTTACCCTGTGAAATAAAACTTCGATTTAATGCTTCGCTTTATTTCAAAGGGTAAACTTTAAACCCTTAAATGCTTTCAATGAGCTTTTTTAAAATCAGGGTCATTTTGGGTTCGGCTTTCATGGCCACTTCCTGAACTTCTTCGTGCGAAATTTCAACTATTTCGCCGGGCACGCCGCTGTCGGTGATTATTGAAATGCCAAAAACTTTAAGCCCCGAATGCCGGGCAACGATAACTTCGGGAACGGTTGACATGCCCACAACATCGGCACCAAAAATACGAAACATTTTATATTCTGCTGGCGTTTCGAATGTTGGTCCCTGCACACCAATGTAAATACCTTCTTTTACACTGATGTTATTTTCCAGTGCAATTAATTTGGCTTTGTTTCGCAGACGTTCGTCATAAACCTTGCTCATGTCGGGGAACCGCGGTCCCAATTCATTCTCGTTTTTCCCGTGCAGCGGGTGTTCCGGAAAAAAGTTGATGTGATCTGTAATTATTACAATGTCTCCTACATGCCATTCAGGATTTAGCCCTCCCGAGGCATTGGAAACAAACAGTTGTTTTACCCCGGCATATTTCATTACACGCACCGGAAAAGTAACTTCCTGCATGGAATAACCTTCGTAATAATGAAACCGGCCCTGCATAGCCAGCACTTCTTTATTTCCAAGTTTGCCATAAATCAGCCTGCCGGCATGACCTTCAACCGTTGAAACAGGAAAATCAGGAATTTCAGTGTAAGGAATGGAATCAATTATTTCAATTTCTTTCACCAGGCCACCAAGACCGGTGCCTAAAATAATTCCTGTTTCAGGCCTGGCTTTTATTCTGTCTTCTATGTAGCTCGCGGTTGCTTTTATTTTCTCCAACATAATTTAAAATCTTTTTATTAAACATTTTTCCTTCCTCATCGAGAAATTTTACCCTTACCGGAAGGTAATAAAGCGTTGACTTAAATTGTTCATCCAAATCAGCCATTTCTTTAAAACGTACAGCATCCTTTTCGGTTGTAACTATAATTTTTTGTTGTGAATCGATTTTTTCAAATCTATTCATTATTAAGCGAATATCATCTGCAGAATAATAATGGTGATCTGGAAATTGAATAAAATCGGTTTCGAAGGCAAATTGTTTCAGGTATTCAGGAATTAGCTTTGGGAATGCTATTCCGGTAACAATCAGAATGGCATGGGTTCGTTTTTTGTAAAAATCGTTTTTCATTTCACTGCCCGAAAACACCGGTCTGATTTTTCCATATTCAAAAGAAGTGAAAAACAACTCCTGGTATGGTTTAAGTTTAACCTCTTTTTGAAGTATCCTGCGCATGATGGGAGTAACTTGAGCAGGCGGGCATTTGGTAAAAACAATGATGTTCGCCCGTTTCATTTGGGAGGCACTTTCGCGAAGCCTGCCTGCCGGCAAAAGTCTGTCCTCTTTTATGGGCCGGTTGTAATCTATTAGCAGAATGTTTATTCCGGCAATAATGCGGCGGTGCTGAAATGCATCGTCAAGTAAAATAACATCAGGAGATTTAATTTCAGGTGAAGTCAGGATTTTTTCCACGCCTTCAACCCTGTTTTCGCAAACCGAAACAGTAATTTCAGGAAACTTTTTTTTGATTTGAAGGGGTTCGTCACCTGCTTCAGAAACTCCAGTACTTACTTCAACCTGCTTAAATCCTTTCGATTTTCTTTTGTAACCCCTGCTAAGCGTGGCTACTTCAAATTTATCTTTTAAAAGTTCTACAAGGTATTCTACGTGCGGTGTTTTGCCGGTTCCGCCTACGGTAATATTTCCAATGGAAATAACCGGAACATCAAATTCTTTTGACTTCAGAAAATTCCAGTCGTAAAACAGATTGCGGAAATAAATTCCAATTCCGTATAAAAATGAAAAAGGGTAGAGTAAAATTTTGAGCATTCAATTCAATATTAAATATGGTTGGCTAAGATAAATATTTGAAACCGGCTTTCCCAATAAGAAGCACTCTTCAACATTATTTTACCAGGATTTATTCCTTGTAACTTTTTTGCGATTTTTTCCGGAATTTATTTTCCTGTAATTTTAATTAATTTTCCGGATTGAACCCTATCTGTAAGCTCCATGTTGTTCAGCAGGGCCAAATCGTTCATTTTATTTTGCGGTACTCCAAAATAGCGAAATGCATCGGCCAGTGTTCCGCTTTGCTGTACCTTTTTAACCCGAACCCGGGTAGGTTGCACATTTAGCCTGGCAGCATCGGTCAGCCGGTTAAAATTCCGCATGGTTGATTCAAAATTTGATGCGTAGGCATTAAAATCTGCATCGGATGAAACCCCGTGAAAAACATAAACTACCCCACTATATTCAATAAAATACGACATAACTTTAATTGCCTGTTGCTGGCCGGTTTGCTGGTTTTGCGAAACCTGCTGCGAAATGGTTGCAACGGCAGGCAGGCCATTTACAGTTTCGCGTTTTGTTTCAATCACAGTCAGGTTTAACTCCTTGAGGGTTAGTTCTGCGGCTTCCTGCGCCGACTTTTGTTGAGCCAGCATAAAAACCATCATTGCCCGGCCGTCTTCTGGTGCCAATTGTACCTGGAGCGGGGAATTTTCCAAATTCCAGCCAGCCGGTACCGGAAACCTGAATTTCATGTCGGGATGATAAAACACATTTCCATCCACATAACCCTGTCGGGGATCTTCTCCGTAAACCATACCGTCAATCATTTGGAGGTAGCTGTTTTCATTTACCAGCCAGTCGGAATAGTTCAGACTGTCTTTCCACAATTCAGCATGTTGTGTAACCGAATTGTACCGATCGCCCGGATCAGGGTGAGTAGAAAGGAATGTCGGAATTCCACCATGGCTGCTGGCCATGTTCATTTTTTTAAGCACGTTAAAGAAATCGGCCATTTTTTGGGCATCGTATTTTATTTTTGAAGCATATTCAACCCCCAGCCAGTCGGCTTCCCGTTCATTATCGCGGCTGAATTTCAGAAATAGCAATTGCATCCCCTGCATGGCATAGCCGGCAAATTCACGAAATTCTTCAGAAGCAATCATTCCGCCAATAAGTATCAACTGACCCAATTGCTGTTTACTTTGGTTGCTTACCGTATGACGTGCAGTAATGTGTCCCATTTCGTGGCCTAAAACACCCATCAGTTCAGCTTCGTTGTTAAACTGTGCCAATATTCCGCGGGTAAAATAAATGTATCCGCCCGGAACTGCAAATGCGTTTATTACCGGAGTGTCCAGAATTCTGAAATGATATTGCAGGTGGGGCCGGTGTGAAAGTTTGCCCATTTCGTCGCCTTTCGTTTGGATAAGCTGAAGGAGTTGGTCATCCTGATACTGGCCAAAGGTGGAAATCACTTGCGGATCGTATTGTTTGCCCATTTCAATTTCCTGTGCCTCAGACATTAGCATCAATTGTTTTTTCCCCGTAACCGGATTTACCGCACACGATGGTACCATTAAAATTGCCGTGAAAACAAGGATAATTTTTGCTATTTCTTTAATTGGATTCATTATTCAGAATTTTATTATTCGTTTGTTCGATTCATGTATAACGTGCGTATTTCTTTTTGTTTTATTGGGAAATGTTATTTTTAACCATTTTAACTGATAAATATCGCAAATTATTTTTTCAGAATGGAATTCAACCGGTATAAAAATTTATTTCTCTCTGCACTAATTCTCCTTTTTACCTGCACTGGTTTTACGCAGAATTTAAACCTTCCATTTATTTCGAAAAGCGAGCTGGCAAATCATGTAAAATTTTTGGCTTCGGACAGTTTACAGGGCAGGGGTTTTTCAAGCAAAATACCTGCACTGGAAATTGCGGCTGATTATATTGAAGCATCTATTGGAGAATCAGGCCTTCAATACAAAAAAGGAGGCTATTCACAAAATTTTGAGTTGATTGAATCGGGGAGGGATGAGGAAAGCACTTTTCTGAAAATAATCGGTAACAGGAAAGAAAAGGTTTTTGGTGGGGATAAATTTGTTGTTTTAAATCAAAAATCAAATGTTATTGAGATTGAGGGAGAACTTATATTTGCCGGATTTGGATCGAAAGAGGAAAATTCCGGTTTCAATGAATTGGCCGGTATGGAATTAAAAAATAAGACAGTTTTGATATCTGCCGGAACACCTGAATCTTACAAGGGAGGGTTTTCCCATCAATGGAACAACAGCCTTGAACGTAGCAAAACCGATTCGATTTTTAAAGCTGGTGCCAAAGCAGTTATATTAATAACAAGTATTCAGGATAAAGAGAATAAAACTTTTGGGCAGATTTCACGCTGGGCAAACAGACCAAATTATTCGTTGGAAAAAACCAGTTCAGAAAATGAAAACAACCTGGTTATAGCCACTCCTGACGTTGCCGATGCCATTTTAGGGAAAAAAGGTAAATGGCAAAAAACACTTCAGAAAATTGTGAAACGGAGAACGCCGGTTTCTTTTGTTGCTAAAAACAAAATTCAATTCAAATCGGCCAGAACTTTAGATGAAAAGCAAGTCCGCAATATTATTGGTTTTGTGGAAGGCAGCGATCCGGCTCTCAAGGAAGAATGTGTTGTTTTTATGGCGCACTATGATCATCTTGGGATGAAAAAAAATGGGGAGATTTACAATGGAGCAGACGACAATGCATCGGGAACAGCAACCCTGCTCGAAGTAGCCAAAGCATTCGTGCAGGCTGAAGAAAAACCAAAACGAAATATTGTTTTTTTATGGGTAACTGCCGAGGAAGTTGGATTAATTGGTTCGGAATATTACAGTAAAAATCCTGTTTTTCCGCTCGAAAAAACGGTAGCCTGTATTAACCTCGATATGGTAGGCAGGGTTTACGAACCGAGCGATTCAGTGTGGGCGCATTCACCAAAACTTGTAAAACCTTTCGACGAAATTTATGCGTTGATAAATGATTTTGACCCTGATTTGAAAAAAATTACTGAAACGACCTGTACCGAATTAAACCTTATTCCAGACTTTAACCTCCCGGACAACTTTTTCTACTCCAGCGACCATTATCATTTTCACAGGAATGAGGTTCCCATACTAAATTTATCTACCGGATACACTGCCGATTATCACCAAACTACCGATGTGCCGGAAAGGATAAATTTCGATAAAATGAAAAAAGTTGCTGAACTTTGTTATGTCATTGGCAGAAAACTTGCAAACCAGTAGTTTGTTTAAAATATAAATGGTAATAAAATTTTTTCTATGAGAATTGTTGTGCTTGACGGATATACGCTGAATCCCGGTGATTTAAGCTGGGACGGAATTAAACAGCTTGGTGATTGCACCATTTACGACCGCACTCCGCCCGAAAAGACAGTGGAGCGAGCCAAAGGTGCTGAAGCTGTATTTACCAACAAAGTTGTTTTTAACCGGGAAGTTCTCCAAAATTTGCCCGAACTCAAATTTATAGGTGTTTTGGCCACCGGTTACAATGTGGTAGATTTAGATGCCGCCACAGAAGCAGGAATTGTGGTTGCCAACATTCCGGCTTACAGCACGGCATCTGTGGCGCAAATGGTTTTTTCGCACATACTTCATATCGTCCAAAATGTATCGAAACATGCTGAATCGGTTAAAAACGGGGAGTGGGCCAACAGCATCGATTTCAGTTATCACCTCTCTCCGCAAACCGAACTGGCCGGCAAAACTCTCGGAATTATAGGTTTTGGACAAATAGGGCAGGCCGTGGCAAAAATTGGATTGGCACTTGGAATGAATATTCTTTTTAACAACCGCAGCAAAAAAGAAACAGACCTGCATGCACGGCAGGTTGATTTGGATACCTTGCTGGAAGAAAGTGATTTTATCAGCATCAACTGCCCGTTAACCGCAGAAAACGAAGGATTTATAAACAAGGCCGCCATCAGTAAAATGAAAACTTCGGCCATATTAATCAACACCGGGCGCGGACCACTAATAAACGAAAACGATTTGGCTGAAGCTTTAAACAACGGAAGAATTGCAGCCGCCGGGCTCGATGTGCTGTCAACTGAGCCACCTGCGCCTGACAATCCGCTGCTTTCGGCTAAAAACTGTTACATTACACCCCACATTGCCTGGGCCACAACCGAAGCCCGTGAAAGATTAATGAAAATTGCTACAGAAAACCTGGAAGCATTTTTGAAAGGAAAACCACAGAATAAGGTGAATTAAAGGCAAACAAAAAAAGTTTTTACCTGAACTGAATTTTTTCTGTTCATTTTGAAACAAAGGAGCCTGCCTTTCGTTTCATTTTTGATTGATAAGATTATGGTTTTCAAAATTATACATGTTATATTACTGGCTTCGGTAAAATACTTTTATACGCTGCCTTACGCCTTAATTATAGGCCTGAAGTTTGATCAGGCCATAATGGCTCTTCTTGCCGGTGGTATGGGTGGATTTATGTTTTTTTATTACCTGAGTAAATATGTAATTCGTGCTTTTAATTTTGTTTGGCCATACATTTGTAACCAGGTGCCTCAATTTATAAAACGCTGGTATCGTAATTTTTTTTCCCGCAAAAAAGTTAAAAGGAAAATAAAAATATTCACCCGCAAAAACCGTTTTTTGGTTCGGTTCAAAAAAACATACGGTTTTTGGGGAATTATTATTGCTACACCTGTGCTTTTGTCTATTCCGCTGGGCGCATTTCTTGCCCGAAAGTATTACCGGCACCGCAGGCATTTGGTGCTTTACATGATGTTTTCAATTGTGGGCTGGGCTGCTGTTTTATCGGGAATTATTCACCTGTTTCCCAATGTATTTCTTAAATAGCCGGGAATTATTTTCGTTCGTTATTATCTTTTTATCGGCTTCCGAAATATTCATATTGCCTGCTTCCTGCCATTGAATCCACCTGTAATCAACATGTTCGTTCAGTTTTATTTTTCCATCACGAATAAAACAGATGAAAGGAATTAATTCAATTTTTTTAAATCCGTAATCGAAAACAACTGGTTCCAGCTT
>JAZBNQ010000569.1:0-5198 GCA_036350775.1 Mariniphaga sp. | reverse complement strand
CCAAGTAAATCCACAATCAGTTTGCCAGGCAGCCCGAGCAGTTCCCCGCTGTGCAACTCCCAAAGGGTATTAAACACGCCGGTTTTTCGCTCGTAACCTTCCGGTTCAGGCAACTGAATTGTTTCGAAAAATTTTCCGTCAGCAGATTTGAGCAGGTAGTGGCGGGTAAGAACGAGTAAGGTGTCGCCTTTCAGATTTACATCGGTAATGCGTTCCTGTTTAACCGGAAGTTCGGTTTTTGTCCATTTTGTATCGGATAAATTCCGGCTGTAAAGTCCGAAATGTGTGCCGGCAAAAAATTCATTTTTGCGCTGAATAACTGAATAAATTTTTCGGCTGTCAATCCCTTTCGGAAATCCCTGATTAAAGTCGGTAAATTGTTCCAGATTTTCTGTCGTTTTCCAAATACCGATATTTCCAAAAATTAAAAGCGAATCATGTTTTAGTGGCAATGAACCCCGCACTGCAGCAAGGTTCCAGTTTTGGTAACGGTAGTTTGAGGGGAGTAAATTTCTTGAAATATCAATAGATGAAAACGTTTGTCGGTGGTTCATCACAATTCCTGATGATGCGAACAATATGGCAAACAAAGCAATAACAATCCCCGGCCATTTATGCAGTTTTCTGAATATTTTTAGCGATTTGTTTTTACGCATATTTGTTGAATAGAAAAGAAAGTGGTTCAGGCAGATTTTTATTCAACAATCGCTTTAAACGAAAACAATACTTTATTCTGAAGAAAATAGAATCCTGATATCTTTAATTTGTCCATAATTTTTCCTGAATTTGAATATCTCTGCAAAATTAAAATTTTCCGGGAATGGAAACTTAAGTTTCCATTCCCGGAAAATGAGCAAAACTATTCTTCGGAAAAACAATAGAGTGAAGTAAACCCGCGAAGGATAAGGTCGTTACCAACAATTACCGGCGATGCATGAAAATTATCCTCAACCGGATTGGAAGCCAGAATTTCAAAGGTTTCACCTGCTTTAATTACCATCACCACATTTTCGGCTGCAATGTAAAGGCGGTCGTTTACACCGGTTGGCGAGGAGTAAAGCGTGCTGATATCCTCAAGCCGCTCATTTTCATAAAATGGCTGGCCGGTTTTGGCATCAAGACACGTGAGAAAACCATTATTTACGCGCATGAAATAAAGTTTGCCATCCATTAAAACAGGTTGGGGAGTGTAAGGTGTGTTTTTATCGTAAGACCATAAAACGGCTTCGGTTCCGGCAATGTCGCCTTTGGCATTTTTCAGGTCAATGGCCTGCATGGCGCTTCCCCTAAATCCACTCATCACGTATAAAATTCCGTCAGCATAAATCGGGTTTGGAATCACATTGCGTGTAAGTCCGGTTGTAGTCCAGATGACTTCGCCAGTATGGTAATCGTAGGCTCTCACCTGTGTGGTGGCGCTGGTAATCACCTGTATCTGACCATTAACTTCTACAACAAAAGGAGACGACCACGATGTTCTTTCATCGCGTTCCACCTGCCAATCAATTTCCCCCGTATTTTTATTAAGGGCAAATAAATGCGAATCTCCTTCATGATCCCATAAAATGAATAATTTATCCTTATAAAGATAAGGCGAACTTCCTTCGCCAAAACTCATATGTTTTTGCATTTGGCCAAAATCGCGCTGCCAGATAATAGTACCATCAAAATTGAGACAATAAATTCCACGGGAACCAAAATAAGCGTAAATGCGTTCACCGTCGGTACATGGAGAATTGGATGCCCAGCTTCCCAGTTCGTGTGTATTTTCCTGCGGCCATTCACGGTTAACCATGGTTTCCCAGAGTATGTTCCCGGTATTCCGGTCAACCAACAGTACTTTAAACTCATGGATAAGATTGGTTTGATTGGGTGCCATGCGGCTGCCTTCTCCTAATGTTTCCGGGGCTTCTGGCGATATTTCGTCAGTTGCAATGGCGGTTTGAACTATTATTTTATCTTCCCAAACTACAGGAGTGGCGTGTCCTTTGCCCGGGATGTTGGTTTTCCATTTCAGGTTTTTTGTTTCACTAAATTCAGCAGGAGGATTGCCTTTTACTGCTGCACCTGTATTTAGCGGACCGCGCCATTGCTCCCAATTATCCGATGATTTTTGCTGTGCAAAAACAGAATTACAGAAAAAGAAAAATAGAACAGAAAGAAAAATTTGAAAAGGGAAATGTTGCTTCATTTTTAGTTATTTTTTGGTTTTCAATTTTTTTTTGACCGGTAAAAATTGGGTTGGTTTAAATAGAAGGATTAGAATATTTTCCGAAAATATTACTTTTACCTCACAAAACGGTGTAACAGAAAGATGGAATTAGTTACCTATTGAAAAAGCCATTTATATGAACAAAAAAATAATCCATTTAGAAAAAATCACAAAAAATTATAAGGTTGGAACACAGGTAGTAAGAGCTTTACGTTCGGTTTCTATTGATATTTATAAAGGTGAATATGTAGCCATTATGGGCGCCTCGGGTTCCGGAAAATCTACACTGATGAATATTATTGGCTGTCTGGATACACCAACAGATGGCATATATATTTTAAATGAAAAGGATGTTAGCCGGTTGTCTGACAATGAACTGGCCGAAATTCGTAATGCCGAAATCGGTTTTGTATTTCAAGTGTTTAATCTGCTGCCGCGGAGTTCAGCCCTTGAAAATGTGATGTTACCCATGGTTTATGCCGGTGTGAAAAAACACGACCGGAAAAACAGGGCAACCAATACTTTAACCGATGTGGGACTGGACGACAGGATGGATCATAAACCCAATGAACTTTCCGGCGGACAGCGGCAGCGAGTGGCCATTGCCCGGGCTTTGGTGAATAATCCTTCAATTTTACTGGCCGATGAGCCTACCGGAAACCTCGATTCTGTAATTTCCGAAGAAATAATGAAATTGTTTGCCGACATTCACCGGAAAGGCAACACACTGGTTATGGTAACGCACGAACATGACATTGCAAAACACGCCCACCGAATAATAAAACTAAAAGACGGCGAAGTTGAATCGGATGAATTAAACCCAAACCCGGTTTATTAGTTATATAATACATGACTAAAGAATTTAAAATTTATACCAAAACAGGCGACGATGGTTCCACCGGACTTGTGGGTGGTACCCGTGTTAAAAAATACGATGTCAGGCTTGAAGCTTACGGAACTGTGGATGAACTGAATGCAGCGATTGGTGTGATTCGTTCTTACAAACTCCCTGAAAAAGTTTCTGAAATACTGGTTGAAATTCAAAACAAATTATTCAATATAGGGTCGCGACTGGCTACCGACGAAAAAGGGGAAGAATTTACCCAAAAACTTTCCATTTCAGAAAAGCATATTGCTTTTTTGGAAAATGCCATTGATGAAATGGAAGAGGAGTTACCCGAATTGACGCATTTTATTTTACCTGGTGGAGATTTGGCTTCAGCGCAGTGCCATGTAGCCCGAACTGTTTGCCGAAGGGCAGAAAGAAGAATTCTGGAGTTTGCCGAAAACGAAAAAGTACAGTCCGAAATCCTGAAATACATCAACCGGTTGTCCGATTTTTTATTTGTGCTGGCACGTAAACTCTCCGCCAGCAGCGGGATTGAGGAGAAACCATGGAAACAGCTTTAAAAATAAACTTAACGGACGTTTTTCGTATTATTTTTTTATTATATTCGCGGCATTGAAAAAAACGAGTATAACCGCTTAAATCCATCGAAATGTATTGGACTCTGGAATTAGCTTCAAAATTGGAAGATGCGCCCTGGCCGGCAAGTAAAGACGAGTTGATTGACTACGCTATTCGGTCTGGTGCCCCGCTTGAAGTAATTGAAAATTTGCAGGAAATTGAAGACGAAGGCGAAATTTACGAAAGTATCGAAGATATTTGGCCCGATTATCCAAGTAAGGATGATTTCTTCTTTAACGAAGACGAGTATTAAGTATTAACAGGAATAACAATAAACAGGAAGCAGGTTTTAATGGCCTGCTTTTTTGTTATACACTTGCCAGTAGTCCGCCGTCAACATTCAGAATATGGCCGTTCACATAATCGCTGGCTTCCGAAGATAAAAACACAGCCGCACCAATTAGTTCTTTTGGCTGACCCCAGCGGTTTGCCGGCGTGCGGTTGCAAAGCCACCTGTCAAATTCCGGATCGTCCTTTAGTGGTTTGGTAAGTTCCGTTTCAAAATAACCCGGGCCTATCCCATTTACCTGGATGTTTTGTCCGCCCCATTCGGTGGCAAGCGCTTTGGTCAGCATTTTTATTCCGCCTTTCGAAACGGTGTAAGGAACAATAGATGGCCGCCCCAGGTCACTTTGCATGGAACAGATGTTGATGATTTTGCCGGCTTTGCGTTTTATCATAAACGGACCCATCACTTGCGAAACAATCATGGCGCCGTTTACATTGATGTCAAGTACTTTTTTCCAGTCTTGCTCGCTGATTTCCTCAAAAGGCCCGCGGATGTTTATCCCGGCGTTGTTCACCAGGATATCAATTGGCCCTGAGTTTTTTTCGTATTTCGTAATGGCTTTTTTAACAGCCGATGAATCGGTTACATCAAAAACCAACATGTCAACTTCAAATCCCTGTTTCTGCAACCAATTTTCAGCATCTGCAAGTTTCGATTTGTTCCGTCCGTTTAATATAATTTTTGCCCCGGCACCCGCCATTCCTTGGGCAATGGCAAGTCCAATGCCACTCCCCGAACCGGTTATCAGTGCTGTTTTTCCTTTCAGGTTGAATAAAGAAAGTGTATCCATCATAAAAATTTTAAAGTTTTTCTGCCAGTTTTTTCAAAGGTAACAAATCGAATTCGCCAAAATGTTCTTCTCCTTCAAATTCAGCAATAAATTCACGGTTAATTAAAAACAGCCTGCTGTTAAATTTATCCTGCGGAAAGGTGTTTTTTTCTGAAAAGTTTTCAAAGTTGAAGGTTTTAAAATTGAGTTCGCAATTCGATAATTCCCATTCGCCTTCGTCGTTGGTATAAAGCAATGGCAGTCCATGTGTTCTGCAAATCAAAGGCCTCGACTCATAAATGGTGCATGCATGATTTTTTAGATAAATACAGTCCTCTTTCTTCTTTTTATTTCCCTGAAGGTTTTCCGTTTTAAATCTCTGGCTTTTTAATTCTTCAAGAATGGAATAAAATTCAACGGGTAAAATGCTGTAATCCATGCAGCACAAATCGCAGCCTTT
>JAZBNQ010000568.1:0-3838 GCA_036350775.1 Mariniphaga sp. | reverse complement strand
AAATCATTTGATTTTTAAATACTTATAATATATTATGTTTCACGACAAATCGGAAAAATATTTAGCGAAGTACACACCTTTTCAAATTATCGACCTAAGTTTTTACAAAGATGTTATTGGCTCCAACAGGCTGGAACTACTGAAACAACTGGCCTTGCCGCTTGAAAATAAAGTGTGGGCGCATGTTAATTCAACCTACGAGGGCGGGGGCGTGGCTGAAATGTTAAAAAGTTTGGTTCCGCTTGCCAACGGACTTGGAATTGATGCCCAGTGGCACTGCATGGAAGCACACACCGAAGATTTTTTCTCGGTTACCAAAAAATTTCATGATTTAATTCAGGGTGTCGAAAAGCCGTTTAATGTTCAGGAGTTACACGGAGTTTACATCGAAAATTCGATGAAGAATTTTGAGGATTACAATGTAAAAGCCGATTTAACGGTTGTGCACGATCCCCAACCTTGTGCCACTTCTGTTTTTGGTAATTACGAAGGCCCCAAATTGTGGCGATGCCACATTGATACGACTTCAGCCAATAACTTGATATGGAACTTTTTTCTTCCGTTTATCAATCATTACGACGGGGTAATTTTTACAGATAAAAATTTTGTGAAATCGGGAATCAGGAAACCGGTTTACCGCATTTCTCCTTCCATTGATCCGTTAACCAAAAAAAACAAGCAGTTGACTGAAACTGAAGCCCGTCAAATTTTAATTCCGCTTTTTGATAAACACAATATTGACGGTGATCGCCCTATCGTTTTGGCTGTTTCGCGCTACGATGTTCATAAAAACCAGGCAACTATTATCGAGGCTTTTAAAAAGATTAAAACCGACAAAGAGGTTCAAAAGAAGAAACCCATTTTGGTAATGGTTGGAAATACTGCGTCAGACGATCCGGATGGTTTGGCTATGTATGGCCAAATGATGGAAGTGCGCGAAAACGATACGGATATTTTTTTGTTGATGAACATTGAAAACAACGATGAAAACATTGGGGCACTTATGCGTGTGGCCAACCAGTTTGTACATGTTTCCACCAAAGAGGGATTTGGACTGGTTGTAACTGAAGCACTTTGGCAGGGGACCCCGGTAATTGGCAGCAATGTTGGCGGAATTTCACAGCAGGTTATCGATAATCAAACGGGTTTTTTGGTTGAACCTTTTGACATAGAATATATAGCTAACAGAATGAAGTATCTTCTTTTACATCCGGCAGAAAGTGAACTTATTGGGGTGCAGGCCATTGAACATGTTCGAGAAAATTTCCTGGTTACCTCTTTGCTGGAAAAATACCTGCTGCTTATGCGTTATTATTCGGGGATTGACAAAAACACACCCTATTTTACTATTTAAGGCAGTTAGTTGTTTATTTCCTGAATTTTGTTGGGTTTATACCGGTTTTCTTTTTAAACATCCGACTGAAATAGTGGATAGATTCGAATCCCATTTCGTAGCTGATTTCTTTTACCGAAAGGTCTGTACTGAGCAGTAATTCTTTCGCCCTCATTATTTTTAGCTGAAGACAATACTGGCGGGGTGACAAACCGGTGTAATTTTTAAACATCCGGCGAAACCAGGAATAGCCGATGTTGTTTTCTTTTGCAAATTCTTCAAGATTGAAATTTTTCCCCACGTCACTGCGCATTTTAAAGCGGGCCTCCTCAATTACTTCGGCAATTTTTTTTCCTGAAAACTCTTTTTGTTTTTCGAATGCTACCAGGTAGCCCAGTAATTTTATAATTAAACCCGATGCAATATGTTGAAATCCGGGTTGTTCTTTTTCTACCAAATAAAAAATTTTCAGGAAAGTATCGAGTATTTCTTCGCGCTCACCAACTTGTATAACAGACTGTTCTGGTGAAAAAAGCCTGTGTTGCATAAATTTTTCTGCTGCCTGTCCGCTAAAACCAATGTAGTTTTCTGTCCAACCGGTTTGAAAATCAGGCTTGTAACGGTGCCACATTCCAGGCAAAATAACCAGAAGACTTCCGGCTTTCACGGGGAAACTGCCTGCTTTGTTTTCGAATATTCCTTCCCCTTCAGTAATATAATTGAGTTGAAATTCCTGTAGCTCCCGGCCCTGCTCCCAGGTAAAATAATATCCGGAGGGATGTTCTTTCGGCGGGTATTCTGTTGTCGGAGGAATGGTCAGGGAGCCTGCCGTGTTCAGGTAAATTCCCCAGTCCACATCTTCTGTGCCTGTAGTAAGGTATTTAATAAATTGAGTCATTTTAAAGTGTCAAAAAATACAAACCGCAAATCATTTTGTGCATTGAATCTGTATGTTTCATTGTTTAGTTTTACCGGATATTAAAATCAAAAATAGCAAATTCAAAAGTATAAACTTTAAAAAGTACTGAAAAATGCAGGCAATTCTTGGAATTCTTTTTCACTCTTTGGGAGGTGCGTCTTCAGGGAGTTGGTATATGCCATATAATTTGGTAAAAAAGTGGCGATGGGAAATTTACTGGATTATAGGGGGCCTTTTTTCATGGTTAATTATGCCCTATGTTGCAACAGCGTTAACGTCTCCCGGTTGGCAGGATATTTTATTAGCTACCGATTCTTCTACCATTCGCCTGACGTATTTTCTTGGAGTGCTTTGGGGAATTGGCGGACTGACGTATGGTTTGGGTATTCGTTACCTGGGCATGTCGCTGGGCAATTCGGTTTTGCTCGGAATTACTTCTTTGGTGGGGTCTTTGGGTTTACCAATTCTTCGCAACGTTGGCAATTTGGGTGAAATTCTGCCAGCAGGCGATTCCTTTTCTGATCTGCTTGCAACCACCAGCGGACGAATAATTTTATTCGGAATAGTTGTTTTGATGATTGGAATTGTGTTAAGTGGAAAAGCCGGTTTGATGAAAGATAGAGAATTGAATCATGTGAAAGAGGGTGTTAACCGCGAATTTAAACTGACCACAGGATTAATAATTGCTGTGATTTCGGGTGTTTTGAGCGCTTTTTTCAGTTTTGGTATCGATGCCGGAAAAGAGATGGGGGAGTCAGTTCGCGCCATTGCGGTTTCAAACAATTTTGCTTTTGTGAGCGATGGCAAATATTTGTTTGAGAACAACATCATCTTTCTGGTCATTCTTTGGGGCGGTTTAACAACCAATTTGATTTGGTCGGTGGCCCTGATTCTGAAAAACAAAACCGGAGGCGATTTTATTGATACAAAAACCCCGTTATTCAAAAATTACCTGTTTTGTGCCCTGGCCGGAACTACCTGGTTCCTGCAATTCTTTTTTTACGGAATGGGAGAAACTAAAATTGGCAGCGGCGCCAGTTCGTGGATTTTGCACATGTCCACTATTATTCTTACCGCTAATTTTTGGGGATTTTGGCGTAAGGAATGGGCAGGCGTTTCGAAAAGGACACTTGCCTCCATTTATTGGGGTATTGGGTTAATTCTGTTATCTGTAATTATCATGGGCATTTCCAAAAGTGAGTATTTTAATTAAAACCGTTTAACCATGCAACGAAAAGCTTTTAAAATGTACCTCAACGAAGGGCAAAAGGAAGAGTATAAAAAACGGCACGACCAAATCTGGCCTGAACTTAAAAAGTTATTGAAAGAGGCAGGTGTAAGCGAATATTCCATTTTTCTGGATGAGGAAACCAACACGTTGTTTGCTTTTCAGAAAGTGATCGGAGAGGGTGGTTCGCAGGACCTGGGACAGACCGAAATTGTAAAAAAATGGTGGAAATTTATGGCAGATATTATGAAAACGAACCCGGATAATTCGCCGGTTTCTGTAACTTTGGAAGAGGTTTTTTATTTGGAATAAATCAATTTTAACTAAAACAATACAGTTATGAGACGAATAGTTTTTT
>JAZBNQ010000567.1:0-4368 GCA_036350775.1 Mariniphaga sp. | reverse complement strand
TGGATCGTTTACCATGCCTGCTGAAGAAGAATAAATAATGAAAAATGTTATTCAGATCATTGCAATTCTTTTTGTGATAAGTCTTTCAAAAATTGCTGTAGCCCAAATCAGTTTTGGCGTTTTTGCCGATTGCCAATACTGCGATTGCGAAACCTCAAACACTCGCTTTTACAGGAATTCTCTGCAAAAGCTGGAAAATGCTGTTGCTCATTTTAACCAAAATAAAGACCTTGAATTTGTGGTAAACCTGGGAGATTTAATCGATCGCAATTTTGCCAGTTTTTCACCTCTCAAACCGATTTTACAGAAATTAAACAAACCCGTTTACCAGTTGCCCGGCAACCACGATTTTGAAGTGGAACCGCACCATCTGGAAAAAGTACCCGAAGAACTTGGCCTTTCAGCAATGTACTATTCTATGGTAAAAAAAGGCTGGATGTTTGTTTTTTTGGATGGCACTGAGATTTCTGTTTTTTCGGTCAATAAAGAAAACGTAAAACTGGCAGAGAAAATGTCAGCAAAGTTAAAAGCTGAAGGCAAACCCAATTACCACCCGTGGAACGGAGGTATTGGCAAACAGCAGCTCAACTGGTTAAACAATCAATTGCAACTGGCAAAATCAGAGGATTTGAATGTTGCCGTTTTTTGCCACTACCCGCTCCTGCCTTTTGAAAGCCATGCTTTATGGAATCAAGAAGAAGTGCTTTCAATATTGGCTAATTATTCCTGTGTAAAACTTTGGATGAACGGACACAACCATGCAGGAAATTATGCTTTTCAAAATGGAATTCATTTTATTACCTTAAAAGGAATGGTTGAAACTGAAACCGAAAATGCTTTTGGTGAGGTGCTTTTTTCAGAAAAAAATATTGAAATAAAAGGATTTGGACAGGAAAAAAGTTGGAAACTCAACATAAAATAAACAAATAATTATTATTTTTTAACCTTTAAATTTTTTAACATGAGAAATTTTACTTTCATTATCACAATTTTGTTTTTATCACTTACTGCAAGCGGGCAACAATCAGAAAACCTGCAGCTTAAAATTGAAAAGATGCAGGAAAAGTTTGAGTTTATTTATGAGAAAAACAAACTTTTTCAAAACCATAACAAGGAACACTTTTCAATTAACGGGCCTAAAAGTGCTGCTGTTACCGAAAAACTTTACAGCACTGTTACCCGAATCCTTAATGTTAGCAACAACACATTTGAAAATGATACGAAAGAATCATTTTTTTACGATGCACAAATGCGTAGCAATTTGTGGAAGAATTATGAATGGGACTTCGACGACGACAAATGGGAACTTGAAGGCGAAACAGAATTGGAATACAACAATCAGGGCCAAATCAGTTCAATGATTTTTTCATTCATTGATGAAATAACGGGTATTATGACACCCGAAACCAAAATGGAAGCTATTTATAATGGCGACGGCACCCTCAATGAATTGGTTAATTTTTCCTATGAAGAAGGCGTATTGGTTTCTTCTGGTAAGCAGGAATACTCTTATAATGCTCAAGGAAATTTAATCCGGGTTGATATGTTGTCTGTTGAAGAAGACGATGAAGAGACAATGAAGTATATTATTACCTACAACGCGTCTGACCAGGTAGAATCCCAAAGCATGTATTTTATTGATGGTGATGAAGAAATACTCTTTTATCAATCATTTTTTACATACGATGGCAGTGGAAAACTGACTAAAATTGTAGATTGGGGATTAAGTTTTACTTCATTTACCATCGAGATGGAATACCAAACGGAATATCAGTACAATGCTGCCGGAGATGTTTCTGAGGAATTACTTTCTGTGTGGGTTGGTGGTGTTTGGATTGAAGATTCAAAAGATGAATACTTTTACAAAGACACAAATTTTTCTGAAATTTCTTTTCCATCGTATATTCCCATGTTTCAAATAGGAGATGGCACCAGTCAGTCATTTAACAAAGCAATTACGGAAATAAAAACATACGATAGTGTTGACGGCAGCTATGTACATACTGAAACAACTACCTTTTATTATTCCGACGTTACCTCTTCAGGCATCGAAACATTTGAAGGAAATTTAATTTCTTTGTATCCTAATCCTGCTGAAAAAACAGTAACATTTTGGTGGGAAAACAGCTACGAATCCCTTAATCTTGAAATTTACCAGATTTCTGGATCCCGAGTAAAAGAGATAAAAACTTTTTCAGGCAAACCGGTTTCCATTGCCGGACTTCACAGTGGCGTTTACTTTTTCAAACTGAATAATGAAAAACAAACCATTTATTCGGGAAAGCTAATTAAAAAATAATATCAATAATTTTCTAAAAAAAATTGATACGATGGCACTGGCACAAGCTGGTGCCATCTTTTTTTTAAAATTTTTCAGGAAAATTTACTTGTTCATTTCGAACAAATACTTAAATAACAAGCATTTAAACTTTTTAACCTGCAGAATTGTTTTTATTTGTGCTAATCAATTTTAAAACAACAGCCATGGAAACTTCAGCCAAAACAATTCTTACTGTTTTCACTTCAGTAAACGCACCATTAATCAAAGTTTGGCAGTACTGGACCCAAGCCGAACATATTGTAAGCTGGAATCACGCATCAGATGACTGGCACACACCAAAAGCAAAAAATGACCTGCGCGAAGGAGGGAAATTTTGCTGGCGTATGGAATCGAAAGACGGAAGTGCAGGATTTGATTTTGAAGGAACATTCGATGAAATTCAGCCTCACGAACGAATTTTTTACACACTTGCTGATGGCAGAAAAGTAACAGTAGTATTTAGCAGCAATGGAAACACGACAACAGTTACTGAAGTTTTTGAAGCAGAAAATGAAAATCCCTTTAAAATGCAACAGGAGGGTTGGCAGGCCATTCTCAACAATTTTAAAACGTATGCCGAATCGCGAAATAATCTCATCAGGCTTCATTTTGAAATAGAAATTAATGCACCTGACGAAAAGGTTTTCAGGTTAATGCTGGCTGACAAAACATACCGGGAGTGGACCAAACTTTTTAATCCTACATCACGCTATGAAGGATCATGGGAAAAAGGATCAAAAATTGTTTTCCTTGGAACAGATGAAAAAGGAAACCAGGGTGGAATGATTAGTCGGATAAAAGACAGCATTCCCAACCGTTTTATCAGTATTGAACATGTTGGAGTAATCTCAGACGGAAAGGAAATCACTTCCGGCCCCGAAGTAGAAAAGTGGGCCGGCGGACTGGAAAATTACACCTTCGAAGAAAAAAATGGAAAAACCATCCTTTCTGTTGATACCGATACCACCCCGGAATACAAAAACTATTTTGAAGAAACCTGGCCCAAAGCGTTGAAAAAAATAAAAGAGATTTGTGAAGCATAATATTCAACCAGAAAAATTAAAATTATGGCAAGTGTTAGTATTTATCTGAATTTTACAAACCAAACCGAAGCAGCGTTTAATTTCTACAAATCGGTTTTCGGTACAGAATTTTCAGGCGATGGCATCATGCGTTTTAAAGACATTCCGGCCTCCGAAGGCATGCCTCCCCTGCCCGATTCAGACAAAGACCTGGTGATGCATGTTACACTGCCAATTCTTGGCGGTTACCTGCTCATGGGTAGCGATGCCCCGGAATCGATGGGATTTAAAGTGAACAAAGGCAACAATGTTTACATTAACCTGATGCCCGACACCCGTAAAGAAACACGGCGGCTTTTCAAATTACTCTCGGAGGGCGGCGTTGTGGAACAGGAGCTTCAGGATATGTTTTGGGGCGATTATTATGGGAGTTGTAAAGATAAATTTGGTGTTCAATGGATGTTTAACTGTGCCGAAAAAGCTTAAATCATCTTTAGCTTGCCCTTGACTCTGGTTTAAAGGAAAAGCCAGGGAGGCCGCATTCAGCAAATCTTAACTACAAAAACAGACATTACCGACGTAAGACCGGCAACCGTTGTTGATTTTATTTATGCTGCCCTGATGGCATTTCATCTCATTTATAATACCGTTCCCATGAGTACAACCTGGGTTTTCCTTGGGCTGCTTGGCGGTCGCGAAATTGCTATGAATGTGACCAAAGTAAACCACAAGACCAAAAAAAAGTTGCTATAAAAAGAATAACGAGTCTGAATTCAGCATAACTTTACACCGTGAAAAAAGCGTTTAAAATATCAGGAAGTATATTTACGGCAGTGCTTTACAGCATGGTTATTCTGCTGTTGGTGCAAAATATTCCTTTGCCTGATTCGTCTGATTCAAAAATACAGTCCATCGAAAATCAAGTTAAACTTACGGCAGTCCCTGCTGATATTTTTAGTGATCCTCTAATTCAGGAACCGGCTTTTTACCTTTTAAACGTTGCCAAATATTCAGCGTCTGATTTTC
>JAZBNQ010000566.1:0-2168 GCA_036350775.1 Mariniphaga sp. | reverse complement strand
TTTCCTTGTCAACTGCTTTTATAAACCGCAGCCCGGAGTCAAAAACTTCGGGCATCCGGGTGTCTTTCACCTGCGGAATAGCCCCGGTTAAATCCTGCGAAATTTCCAACCGGGCCGGGCGGAGATTTCTCACCGCCGTTTCCACTGATTTTACCGTTTGTTCCTTTACAAACTGCATGTAGGTTTTGTCCACTCCGCTCTTCAGCGGATGCTTTCCCCAGAGGCCCATCAAATCGGGCCCTTCGTGGGTATGCGTCGAGGCAATTATGGTATAGGTCAGGCCTAAATCTTCCGGCAACATTTTCCGCACATCCACCACATCGTCGTGCATAAACCCGATCACGTCGAGAATGACAAGGGCCAGCCGGGTTTTGCCGTCGTCGATGACCATGGTGCGCGCCCAGGTATCGTCGTGCACGCCGTTGGCCGGTTTGTTGTTGCTGAATCCGGCAATCCATACCGGGTCGAATTTCCCGTTCCCGTTGCCGTCGGTGAAGGTATCGCCATCCTTCGGGTTGTATTTGCCATCGCCGTTTTTATCTTCCCAGCGGTCTGGCACCTCCGGTGTAATGGGCACTGCGGCAAATCCGGCTTTGAGTTCCGAAGGGGAATTGTTCCGAATGTTTAAATCGACGCTGTACCCCGGGTGCCGGTCTTTCAAGTTGGAATAACTCCAAAACGAAAAAACCACGAGTGCCAGCAGGAGAAGGATTCCGAAAATTTTGAAGAATTTTTTCATTCAAACTAATAATTCCTGTTAAAAAATATAATAACGGCCACGGTGCAAAAAAATCCCATTTTCAAATAGTCTGGGAAAGGTGCTGATATTTAACATTAAATAAGTGGAATACCCTTCATCCGGTTCACAATCCCAGCACCTCATCAATCTTCTTCATGGCATTGAGCGATAGCTCAGCAAATTCGTTCAGTGGAATTCCAATTTTCTCACATTCCAAAATATTTTCGCGTTTTACAGAAGCCGCAAATGCTTTTTGTTTCATCCTTTTGGTAATGGATTTTGCTTTTACCGGTGCAATTTTTTTATCAGGGTAAACCAATGCTGTGGCTGTAATCAGTCCGGTAATGGTTTCGCCGGCAGCCAGTGCATGCTGGAATTCAGAAGTTCGTTCTTTTCCTGTTGCCATTTCGTTGTGCATCACAATGGCATCGAGCATTTCGTCGGTAACTTTTCCTTTCAGAAGGTTTTTGGCATAGGGGCCGTGGGTTTTTGGATCGGCATTCGTGATTTCAACATCAATATCGTGCAACAAACCGGCAAGGCCCCATTCGTCTTCATTTTTGTTTAATCTTATTGCCAGAGCTCGCATAACCGCTTCTGAGGCATAACAATGCTTTCGCATGTTTTCCGACTGTATATTTTCTTCCAGGAGGGTTACCGCTTCGTTTCTCGTTATCATTTCAGTCTGGTTTTAAGAAACAAAATTACAATATGATTTTATCCGACAAAATATTCAGGGTAAAAATCGGATTGTATTGTTTATATATATTGAATATGAATGAGATAAATTCTTTTATGATAGAATAATTTTATGGATGTAAAAAATTGCATGGTTTATGTGAGAACCAAAACCTGAACTTAAGTAGATTCCAGGTAAAACATTTACAGGATTCTACTTATTTGAAAATGAATTTTTCTTTTAAAATAACATAAATACTATTTTTGCGTTTTGTCAAAAAGCTGTAAAATACAATTAACTATGTTTTCAGTAAAAAGTAAACTTCTTTTTTTGCTACTTACCTTATTTTTTAATTTCATTTTCCAGGCAAAAGCCCAACATGAAATCTCTAAAGAGGAAAGCACCCGCGCCCTTGAGCTAAGTGTTCGTTTACTTGAACGGTATTTTGAAAAAGACAACACATGGCATGTTTACCATCCTGAAACAGGGGTGAAGGTTCGCGAATTAATTCATTTTATTCAGAAAGAACCACTCGATTCAGTTTTGAATTCACTGGATAATTCTTTAAACGACAGTGCATATACATTTGTTTTTAGACTGCCTGAACATGTTTCAGACAGCCTTCAAGTTCCGGGGTATTTGCCGGCTGATAAGGTTCAGCATAAACTGATGCTTGCAGATGCCCGGCTCAGGAAACAATTTTTTGAGGATGAACTTTCGGTACCTGTTAGTCTGGTTTCAGGAATTGAA
>JAZBNQ010000565.1:0-5760 GCA_036350775.1 Mariniphaga sp. | reverse complement strand
TTTAATTTTTTTACTGATGGGTTTACGAAATGATAGTGTATCAGGAGAAATTCGTTGCCGGGAATCATTTTATGAAATCAAATTTGTGTGTTTGGAAATCCGGAGTTCAAGATTGCAGCACAATTAATCACTGAAATTCCAATAACCTTCACCTTTCATTGTTGCAACATCTGTCTCAAAATTATACACTCCGGTTAGTGTTACTTCCGCAGTCCCTCCTTCAAATCTTCCAGTTCCCTCATAAATATTAACAGTACCTGTAATAGCTCCGTCAGTAAGACTCGCACTCAAAGTACCGGTGTAAAGAAAGTAGTCGCCGTTCATAACGGTGTGTTTGCCTTCAATGTTCTCAATAATTAGTAAGTTTTCGGCATCAAATTCGCAACTAACAACTTCCCAGGTACTCTTTTCAGTGTCCAGTTTTCCACCATGCGCTTCAATTCCTGACATATTACCGCCGGCTACAACTGCCACTTCAAACTCTTCGGGAGTGCATAAAACTGTACCTTGTGAAAAATCGGGTACGGTGGTTGTCCAGCATTTTGCAGGGATAGGTACTTTGGCCTTTTTAAGTTCGGAATCATTTCCCGGGTTCAACAAATCCTGGTTGGTTTCAATTTCTGAACAACCGGAAATCAGAACACCGATAAAAACAAAAAGAAAAAGATAATTTAGCTTTTTCATGACATGTAATTTTAAGTTAAAACTGAATATTAATCAATTACAATGTCGGAACTAAAAGCCTGAACGCGATTGATTATTTTTTCAATAGCTTACAATCTTTTTTCAAATCTTAAAATTATTTTTCAAATGATAAAATTCTCTTGCATGGGTTTAATATGTTCAATAATCGCTTTGATTTTAAATGTTCAAATCATTTTCTTCCATCCACTTTTTTACCCGTTGGTGTTCTGCCAAATATTTCTTTTCCATTTGTATAAGCAGTTCGTTGAACCGTTTTTCATTTGCAATTTTTTCAAACAAAGGGTCGTCTTTTGCGAGGTTAACCCACCAAAGCGGAAACGTTTTATATTTAATGAATTCGTCGAAAAACTGATACGCTTCTGCCTTTTTCCCCTGAAATGCATAAACAGCTGCCAAATCGTAATACGCCCTGCTGCTTTGGGCAAAATCACGCTGCTTTTCAATAGCTTCGAGGCAGTATTTTTCTTCCAGTGCAAAATATTCATCAGCCTTTGCATGCTGGCCGGTTTTGTGGTAAGCCAGTGCAATGCGGTGTGCTTCACCCAGGTCGAGAATATTCAGCGAGTCTTTTTGTTGCATCCATTTTTTGTAATAGTACAATGATTTCCCGTAGTTTCTTAAAAGATTATAATTACCTCCTAACCGACGCAATAATAACACATTATTGGAATCACATTCGAGGGCCTGATCCAAATATTTTTCTGCTTCAAGGTAATTGCCGAAATATTGTTCCAGGGTTCCAAGTGACAGGAAATAATTTGATGAATCTTTGCTTCCGCTTAAATTAAAAGAGTTAATAAAATGAACCTTAGCCTCATCTTTTAAACCTGCACATGAAAAAGTAAATCCAAGCTGATTGTAAAGTTCGGCCAAACCATTCCCCTGATTTAGCGATATAGCTTTTTGCAGGTTTTCTATTGCTTTTACAAAATCGGGTTGCCGCCAGGTATAAATCCGGGATAAAACCGAATAAGCTTCCCAAAAATTTGGATTGATTTCCAGTGCATTCTGGATATCAGTCAACGCTTTTCGATCGTCATTCATTTCATAGTAATATTTTCCGCGAATCAAATACGCCTCTTCCGATTGTTTATCGCAATCCAACGCACGCTGAGCGAGGTAAAATGCAGAATCTAAAAAATTCGCCTCAAAATAGGTGGTATTGTAGTTCGTTTCCCAGTAAACAGTTGCCAGCGCAGCATAGGAAGGTGCATGTGCTGAATCAACAGTCAGCGCTTTTTCGAAAAAAATTGCCGCCTGGTCCAAAGCGTCCTTGCGGGTGTTATCCAGTTGATAAATAAAATATTGATTCCTTCCCTGCTGGAAAAAATCCTGGGCTTCCACATTTGTATCATTAATTTTTATCAAAAATTGTTTTTCCTCAGGAGTTAGCCGAACGTGTAGTTCCTGAGCCACCAACCGGGCCGCTTCACTTTGAAAAACAGAGAAATCTCCCGGGTTCCCCTTAAACTTTTTTTGCCAAACTAATTTCTCATTTTCTGACTGAAAAAGTTTCAGATACAGAATCAGTCCATCATTTGTTTTCTGAAAAGTGGATTCCAGCAATGCGGATACTTTCAGTTCTTTTCCAATTTCTTCAATTGATTTAGAGGTTTGCCGGTATTTTTCAACCGAGGTTCTCGAAATCACACGTAAATCTTCAATCTTCATCAACCTGTCTAATATCTCTTCCATGCACCCCTCAGCCTGGTATTTATAATCTGAAGGGCCAATATATTTCACGGGCAGAACGGCTATGGATTTCTCATCCGGAGATTCATTATTCAGAATTGAAAATTTTCCATTCAAATACATATAGGCAAACACAAGAATTAAAACCGAACCAATAATTAAAAAAAGTACTTTGGAAAATTTCTTAGTCGAAGATGACGTTTCGTTTGATTTTAATCTTTCGGCTTTTTTAAACTCGCCCGGCGCTATTCCAAAATATTCATGAAAACACTTATTGAAATAAGTAGCACTGCCAAAACCCACTTTGTATGCTATTTCCGAAACGGAAAAATTTTCATTCTGAAGGATTTCCTTTGCCTTTTCCAGGCGTTTTTCGCGGATAAACTGGCTGATGTTTTTTTGGAAGTCTTCTTTCACTCTCCGGTGAAGAGTAGAATAACTCATTCCCATTTGGGCAGCCAACTGTTCCGGACCAAAATGCTCGTTGCACAGGTTTGCATTTACAGTTTCCTTCAATATATGGGTAAAATCATTGTCCAAGTGACGATCTTTAAAAATTAATTGTTTTTGCTATGAATAAAATTACAGATTTTTTACTTATAAATCAACGTATTACATACTTTTGTGAAAATCACTTTTCAATATAAAACGTAAGGTTTTACGAAATGAAACTGATTCAGGTTATTTCGAACTTCAAATTATATTCAGAGAATTTTTATTTTATTTGTACAAAGTACAATTAAAAAAAAGTACTTAAAGCAGATGAGATGAAAAACCTGATTGCAATTTTACTTCTTGCTATCTCCCCTGGATTAGCGGCACAGACGCGTGAAAAAGCATTTGATATAAACGAAAAGCTGGGCCGGGGAATCAATTACGGAAACATGTTTGAAGCACCTTCGGAAACCGCCTGGGGCAATCCCTGGAAACCGGAATATGCCGGTATAATTGCTGAACTGGGATTTAACCATGTGCGCATTCCCATTCGCTGGGAACCCTCGGACCGAAGTATGGCAACCCCGCCATATACCATTTATTCCAGCTTTTTGAACCGCATTAAACAGGTGGTTGATTCGGCACTCAGCAACGGATTGTACGCCATTATTAACATGCATCACCACGAAGCTTTGTATGAAAATCCCGATAGCCAAAAAGAGCGGTTTATTGCCCAATGGAAACAGATTTCAGCATTTTTCAAAGATTATCCGGACAGTTTACTTTTTGAACTCATGAACGAACCCCATGGGAATCTCACACCCGAAAAATGGAATGAATTTTATTTGGAAGTACTGGACAGCATAAGAACTGATAATCCTGAACGAATTGTATTGATTGGCACACCCGAATACGGCGGTTTGGGCGGCCTCCCCTATCTTGAAATACCCGACGACGAAAATATCATTCTTACTGTTCACTATTACAATCCCTTCCAGTTTACTCACCAGGGGGCAAGCTGGGTTGGTGGCAATGCTGATGAATGGCTGGGTACTGAGTGGCTGGATACTGAAACCGAACGTGAAATGATGCGACAGGATTTTGCTCCGTTAAAAGCGTTTGAAATTGAACACAACATTCCGGTTCATATTGGTGAATTTGGTGCATACAGCAAAGCCGATATAAAATCGCGGGCCCGCTGGACTACCTTTTTATCGCGTTACCTGGAAGAGCTGGGCTGGAGCTGGGCTTACTGGGAGTTCAGTGCCGGATTTGGCGTTTACAATCCTACAAACAAAACATTTTATACTGAACTTGTTGATGCGCTACTGAATAACGAAATGCCCGATCCGGGACGCTACGTGGGAACGCCGGTTTACACGTCCAATTTTCAAACCGGCAACGATGGCTGGAATCTAAACGCTCAGCAAGGTGCATCGGCCCAATTAACACCAGCTAATAATACATTAAATATCAGCATAAATAATCCCGGAACTGCCGGCTGGCATGTGCAACTCCAAAGGGGGAATATTTCGCTTCAGGCAGGAAAAAAGTACCGTTACTCCTTTAAAGCCAAAGCCGAAACAACCCGAAGCATGACCAGCTACATTGGGATGTCGCAGAATCCGTGGTCTGCATACAGCGGATACAACGGAGTTACTTTGGCAGATACTTTTGCCGTTTACACTTTTATTTTCGATGCAAACACAACGGACAACAGCGCCCGAATGGTTTTCGACATGGGAAACTCAGACATCTACATTACTATAACCGATATTAAAGTTGAAGAGGTTACCTTTCAGCCGCCAACCGGTGTTTCAGGCATTGAAAAGCAAAACCTGAATATTTATCCAAATCCTGTTCACAACCGGCTATACTTTAATGGTTCAGATGAATTTGAAAAAATTACCATTTTTAATATCCGGGGACAGATGGTACTTAAAAGTAATTTTCAGGGAATGAAAAACAGCCTGGATGTATCGGTTTTGAAACCTGGCGTATATCTGGTGAATTTTTCAGGAAAAGAAAAATCGGTAACCAGGAGAATCGTAAAACAATAATTATTTCCTTATGATCTTGTAGTTCTGGTATTCAAACAGTCGCACCCCAAAGGTTTTTTCAATAAAATGAAGCAACCGGTATTTGGGTTTCATTCTAACTCTGTTCAAATCAACATCCACCTGCCAGTTCAGGCGTTGAATGCGGTCTTTCATAACTAACGGATGCGTGCCTTCAAATTTAGCAAGTGCATCGTATTTTCCGCTGTAACTGAATTCCTGTTCCCTGGCTTTTTTAAGCGCTTCGGCTTCTGACATGCCATAGTAGAATTTACGCACTTCGTCTATTTTTTCCTGCATAAAACGCGGATGGCGCACCCAGCCGTAATGGTAAATCTCAGCATCAACCGGAACCACGTTTAGCTTTTTTTCATTTTTACGAAAACCCTGCGCATCGCGGTAGGACCTAATAGACTTGTCGTTTCGGATTATCCTGATTTCGTTGCGGTACCATTTTCGGGAAACCGCCACATAATCGAACGTTCCGTAAAAATGTTTGTACCTAAAAAGCAGCCCTTCCACTTCTTTTCGGTTTAAATTATCGCGCATGGCCTTTTGAATGACGAACTGGTATTTTTCGTGCACCACCTCATCGCCCTGAATGTAAAAACACCAGTCGTAATCCTGCGGAACAGCATCAAAAGCCTTGTCGGTTTCAGCGGCATAAACTGCCCCGCCTTTTTGCATATTTTCATCCCAAACAGTTTTAAAAATGGAAATTTTTTCCGGGCTTATTTTTTCTATGATTTCCCGTGTGTTGTCATCCGAATCTCCCACCGCCACCACAAAATGGTCGCAAACAGGCAAAACAGAAGTGATGGCTTCCACAATCGGGAAGTCGAATTTTTTAGCATTTCGTATGAAAGTAAAT
>JAZBNQ010000564.1:0-3172 GCA_036350775.1 Mariniphaga sp. | reverse complement strand
CCATATTCACTCATTTATAAACCGACGTTTTACCAGGTTCACAAATTTCAGACTGGTTTCGTTTCTTTTCCATCTGAAGTTGTTGCGCAGGTAGTCCACTGCTTCTTTTATGTTTTGCTTCGAATCAAGTGTTTTTACTGTTTCCAGAAATTTCTGGTTGTTGCCGTCAAACAATTCCCTGATATACAAAAACCGGTCGTTAATACCTATGGCAGACTGGATGCTGCTAACCGGACGGTTCGACAACTTGAATTCGAGTTTGTTCTGATCGTTTATCAGGTCGTTTACCGACTTCCCTTTTAAAAAACTGTCGCCAAGCCGTGAAACCGATTCAACTTTTTCAATTTCTTCCTCCAGCATGTCATCGTCCGATTTGATTTCGGAATCATCATCAGGCTTTTTATTTTCAGTTTCTTCATGAACAGCAACACCGGGTATATTTGATTTTACCGTTGGCGCTTCAGGCTTTTCGTAATGAAGCTCTTCACGTTCAGCCTTTTTTTCATCATCCGATTCATCGGCCTTTTCATCCTGAATAGGTTCTTCTACAAATTCTTTCTTTTCAGTTTTCTCCGCATTTTCTGCACGCATTTCCGATTCAACCGGTAATGTTTCTGAAACAGTCTCATTTTTGGTGTTGAACAATTGTAAAAGTTGGAGAATCCCTTTGGCGCGGGAGTGTATAAATTCCATTTCAAGGGCATCGAATTTTTTGTTTGCCTTTATTTCAGCAATCAGTTCCTCCAATTCGCCCATATCTTTCAATAAAATTTTTACGAGTTTTTTATTTTCCATTTCTTTGCCGGGCTATTCTTTTTAAAGATTAATTTTGTAAAAGTACAAATTTTAATTGCTTATTCATCGAACGCTAAATGTTTATTGAAAGAGATGTAAACAGTCATAAAAAACAGGGCAGCATTGAGGTGGTGACCGGTTCCATGTTCTCCGGAAAAACGGAAGAACTGATTCGCCGTTTGAAACGGGCCAAATTTGCAAAGCAACAGGTTGAAATATTTAAACCGTCAATCGATGTGCGCTATTCCGAAACCGAAGTGGTTTCTCACGACGAAAATGCAATTCGTTCTTCACCGGTGGAAAATTCATCCAATATATTGCTCTTGTCGGGAAATGTGGATGTTGTTGGAATTGACGAAGCCCAGTTTTTTGATAAAGGATTGGTTGATGTAGTGGTAAAACTGGCTAACATGGGAATCCGGGTAATTGTTGCCGGGCTCGATATGGATTTTAAAGGAGCACCGTTTGGCCCGATGCCGGGAATTATGGCAGTGGCCGACCATGTAACCAAAGTACATGCTATTTGTGTACGATGTGGCAGCATTGCCCAGTTTTCATACCGCAATTCAGAAAAGGAACAGATAGTGCTTCTGGGCGAAAAAGACGTTTACGAACCGCTGTGCCGCAGTTGCTATTTAAAAACCCAAAAAGAGCCTTTCCCGCCCAATAAATATCGGGACTCCTCCAAAGGGAGGTGAAAAAACTACTATTAAACAATGATTAATTATACCATATCGCAAATTGCTCAAATTGTAAATGGAAAACTATTTTCACCTCCGGGTTTTCAGGAAAAAACAATTGAACAGGTAGTAACCGACAGCCGCACCTTTTTCCGGGAAGAACACGCATTGTTTTTTGCTCTGATAGGGCCACGGAACAATGGTCATAATTACATCCCAAAACTTATTGACCGTGGGTTACACGCTTTTGTGGTTTCACGGCCTGATGTAATTTCGGAAAATGCCGCATTCATTTTAGTTGAAAACACAACCGAAGCGCTGCAGAAACTGGCTGCCCGTCATCGGAAAAATTATACGTACCCGGTAATTGGAATTACAGGCAGCAACGGAAAAACTATTGTAAAGGAATGGCTGCACGAGATACTTTCAGAAGAATTCAGAATTGTGCGGAGTCCGAAAAGCTACAATTCGCAGATTGGAGTGCCGCTTTCGGTTTTGCTGATGGACTCCCATTTTAATTTGGGAATAATTGAAGCCGGAATTTCAAAACCCGGTGAAATGGAAAAACTGGACGCTATTGTTCAACCCGAAATTGGCATTCTAACAAATATCGGCGATGCCCACCAGGAAAATTTTAATTCGAAAAAACAAAAAACGGAAGAAAAACTGAAATTGTTTCGAACCGCAAAAAAACTGGTTTTTTGTGCCGACGATGAAAAAACTGCTGACCTTGCCCTGAAATTTTGCAGGCAGCAAAACATTGAACCGGTTGCCTGGTCCATTGAAAACCGGGTTGCCGCTATTCAGTTAAAAATAACAACAAAAAACGGGTCAACCCAAATCGAAGCGAAAAGGGACAACCACTCGTTCCAATTTCAAATTCCTTTTACCGATGCCTCATCAGTTGAAAATGTCTGCCATTGTTTTGCTGCGGCCAGTATTCTTTCAAAAAAACTGAGCAAAATAACTTCCCGTTTCGAAAAACTTTCTCCGGTGGCCATGCGACTCGAAATAAAACAGGGAATAAATAACTGCCTGCTTATAAATGACTATTATAATTCCGATTTGGCCTCGCTTTCCATCGCCCTTTCGGTATTACACCAGCAGGCCCAAAAAGGCCACCTGAAAAAACAGGTCATTCTTTCTGATATTCAGCAAACCGGCCTGCCCCAAAAAGAATTGTACCGGCAGGTGAATCAGTTGCTGGAACAATGGGGTATTGATGAACTGACCGGAATTGGTTATGAAATTTTGGCCCATGCTGAGGTTTTTTCTTTACAAAAAGAATTTTACTATTCTGTGCAATCATTTCAAAACAGCAGGGCAAGTCACCGGTTTAAAAACTCTGCCATATTAATTAAAGGAGCACGGTCTTTTACATTTGAAAAAATTTCGGCCATTCTGCAGCAAAAAGCGCATCAAACGGTTTTGGAAATCGATTTGAATGCGCTGGTGAATAACCTCAACATTTTCAAAAGCTTAGTGAGACCTGCCACTAAAATAATGGTGATGGTAAAAGCTTTTTCCTATGGCAGCGGCGATGTGGAAATTGCCAAACTTCTCCAGTTTCAACAGGCAGATTATCTGGCTGTTGCTGTAGCCGACGAGGGTGTGGAGCTCCGGCAGGCGGGTATTCAAACTCCAGTAATTGTAATGAATCCGGAAGAGAACAGTTTTCAGAACATCATCGATTTTGG
>JAZBNQ010000563.1:0-4719 GCA_036350775.1 Mariniphaga sp. | reverse complement strand
TGAAGAAATAAAACAACTGGCTGATGAAATTACTTCAGGAATTACAAATCCATTCGAAAAAGTTGAAGCCATTTTCTACTGGATAAACAATAATATTCCCTGGGCTTCGGCGCTGGAATATTCCACTTTTGAAAACATTCCTGAATACGTTTTGAAATACCGGAAAGGGGACTGCGGCATGCAAACATTGCTGTTTATGTCGCTGGCCAGGTATTGTGGCATTCCCTGCAAATGGCAGAGCGGCTGGATGTTGCACCCCGGTGAGGTGAACCTCCACGACTGGTGTGAAGTGTATTACGAAGGTGTGGGTTGGGTTCCGCTGGACCAGTCATTTGGCTTACAAAACGCAGATTCCAAAAAAGTAAACGAGTTTTACATTTCGGGAATCGATGGATACCGGTTGATTGTAAACGACGATTTCAGCCGGGAATTTGATCCACCAAAAGAATTTTTCCGCAGTGAACCCATCGACTTTCAGCGGGGTGAACTGGAATGGAACGGAGGTAACCTCTACTTCGACCAATGGACGTATAAAATGAATGTGACGATTTTAAAAGAACCGGAATTATGAGCAAATGGGTAGTTTTTGGACTTTTGTTTTTGACTGTTGCATGTGGAGTAAAAAACCGCAGCCAAACGGAAGAAATTATCAGACATTTTAAACGTGATGAGGTTCCGGATAAACGCGAAACAGTATTCACAGCCGAAGCCGTTTTTGAAAAAGGCCAGGTTATTCTAAAAGGCGAAACGGACGATGCAAACCTGAAAAACAACCTGCTAAACAACCTGCAGGATTTAAAAATCACAGATGAAATAAAAATACTACCCGATTCCACTGTTGGAAACCAGCCATTTGCTTTGGTCAATGTTTCTGTAGCCAATTTCAGGGCAAGCCCCGGGTTTTCTTCAGAATTGGTTACCCAGGCCTTGTTGGGAACACCTGTTAAAATTTTAAAAAAGCAAGGTGGCTGGTTCCTGATTCAAACACCCGACCGGTATATTTCATGGTCGTCAGCCGGAGGTATTTTCCCGGTTACTGAATCCGAACTTCAAAACTGGCAGATGGCGGAACGGGTAATTTACATGGGGTCGTTTACGCAAATTTTTGAAACCGGAAGTATGGATAATCCCATTGCCGATGTAACCATGGGCGGAATACTGGAGTTGCTGGAGCAACGCAGAAATTACATCAAAGTAAAGTTTCCTGACGGACGGGAAGGTTTTACCAACCCGCAAAACTGGGTTTCTTTTTCTGAATTCAGGGAAACTGCAAAGCCTGACTCCGCTTCTATAGTAAATTTAGCTGAAAACCTGAAAGGCCGTCCCTATCTTTGGGGTGGAACTTCGGCGCTGGCCATGGATTGCAGCGGGTTCACCAAAACGGTTTATTTTATGCACGGAATCATCCTGGCCCGCGACGCATCGTTGCAGATTCGGCACGGAAAACCGGTAAACCCGGGCGATTCTTTTGAATATCTGCAACCCGGCGATCTGCTTTTTTTCGGCCGGAAAGCAAACGAAGGTCAACCGGAACGAATTACGCATGTGGCCATTTCTTTGGGAAAAACGGAATACATTCATGCGGCTGGGAAAGTGGAGGAAAACAGTTTCAATCCCGACAGTGAAATTTATTCCGAATACAGAAGAAATACATTCATCAGGGCAAAGCGCGTAATTGGTTCTGAGGGAACAGAAGGCATTCAGTGGGTGAAAGAGCATCCATGGTACTGAGAAAGTTCAAAGTTTAAAGTTCAATGTTTCGAGTTAAAAGAAAATGAATACGAGCAGAAGAAATTTTATTAAAAATACAACATTGATTACAGCGGGTGGTTTGATGCTGCCCCGTTTAACTTATTCGAATATGAAAGGGAAATTTCCGGCAGAGGGTTTAAAGTTGACTTTCGAGCCTTACGATTTGCAGTTGAAACATGTGTTTACACTGGCCAACAGTTCGCGAACCACTACACCGGTGATGTTAACAAAAATAGAATTTGAAGGACACACAGGTTATGGAGAAGCCAGCATGCCGCCCTACTTGGGTGAATCGCAAAAAACGGCCGGAAGGTTTTTATCAGCGCTCAATCTGGGCCAGTTTCATGACCCATTTCGGCTGGATGAGATACTGGAATATTTGGACGAGGCAGCTCCTGGAAACACGGCGGCCAAAGCTTCGGTGGACATTGCACTACATGATTTGACAGGGAAAATCATGGGGCAGCCCTGGCACAAAATCTGGGGTTTTACACCGGAAAACACGCCCAACACATCGTTTACCATTGGAATTGATAAACCCGATGTGGTGAAACAAAAAGTGAAAGAAGCCGCGCCCTACAAAATTCTGAAAGTAAAAATGGGCGGCGCCAACGATAAAGAAATGGTTGAAACCATCCGCTTGGTTACAGACAAACCGCTTTGTGTGGATGTGAATCAGGGCTGGGACAACAAAGAGGAAGCGCTGGAAATGGTACACTGGTTAAAAGAAAAAGGCGTTGAATTTGTGGAACAACCGCTGCCCAAAAACCGGAAAGACGACCACGCCTGGCTGACGGAACATTCACCGCTGCCCATTATTGGCGACGAGGCCATTCAGCGGCTTTGCGATGTGCAAGAGGCAGTTGGTGTTTATTCGGGCATCAACATCAAACTGATGAAATGCACCGGTATGCGGGAGGCACACAAAATGATTAACCTGGCAAAGGCAAACAATTTGCGGGTTATGATTGGCTGCATGACAGAAACATCGTGTGCCATTTCAGCAGCTGCCCAGCTTGCTCCACAAGCTGAATGGGCCGATCTGGACGGCAACCTGCTCATTTCCAACGACCCGTTTGAAGGAGTAAAAATTGTGGATGGAAAAATTTCGTTGGTGGACAGGCCAGGGATAGGAATTCGGGAGATTTGAACCAACACTCCGCATCCGTTGTTTTAAAAACGAAATGAAAACAATTATTACCATATTATTTTTTGCTTTTGCCTTTACTGCGTGCGGACAGGTTCAGGAAAAGGAGAAAGTTAAGGCTGAGGAGAAGGCAAAGTCTGAGTTAAAGGAGGACGGAAAAATGAATGAATACAAAAAGTTAACCGATTTTGAAGAATACGTGATTATCCATAAAGGAACAGAACGCCCGTTTACCGGAGAATTTAATAATCACAAAGCAAAAGGCACTTATGTTTGCAAACGTTGTGGAGCAGAATTATACAAATCGTCAGATAAATTTGAATCGAACTGCGGCTGGCCCAGTTTTGATGATGAAATTGAAGGTGCAGTAACCAAAACGCTGGATGCCGATGGCCGCCGCACCGAAATTACCTGCAACAATTGCGGCGGTCACCTTGGTCATGTATTTTACGGCGAAGGATTTACGCAAAAAAACACACGACACTGTGTCAACTCTGTATCGCTGGATTTTATCCCGGCTGAAAAATAGATCCGCTTAAATTTCTTCTTTTACTATGGTTAAACCTTCCATAAAATAAACCACATCTGCTTTTTCCTGAGCCTGAATAATTATTTCGTGAGCTGCTTCTGCTTCTTCGTCATGGTCGTGATCAGCCTCCTCTGTGCCATGCTCCTGGCCAGGATTGTGCGCATCGGCTTCTGTTTTCACTTCCTTAAAAATTCCGGTAACGGTCAAGTCACTGCCCATTTGTTCCTGGCTGAAGGCACCGATTTTTTCTCCGGCTTCAATACGAATATTAAAATCTTCGTTACTGCCCATTAAAAAACAGCGCCCGCCACCCTGTTTACAAACGTGCATTACAGTACCTTTTATGGTTACTTCTTTGCCAACCAAATCGGCGGCATTGGCATACAATTCATCCACAGAATAAACCATAGCGGTTTTTTCACTATTTTCTACTGAACTTTCATTCTGATTTTTAGGATTGCCACAGCTAAACAGAAAAACTGCAAACAAACTGAGTAAAGTAATTCGTTTCATTTTACAATTATTATGGTTTTAAATATCAAATATACATGATTGCAAAAAATAAAGGTACAATTATCCCGGCAATTGTCCACCACCAACCCCAGCGGCCAAATCCACGTTTTCCTTTCAGAAGAAACAGCCCTGAAACAGCAACAAATAAAAGAATAACAGCCATTCCGTCGCTTACCCATTTCCATAAAGTTCCAATAGAAGCTTTATGCAACAGGTTCATTTCAAAAATAATGGGTCTTCGCTGAAGGTAATTCATGGTTCCTTCGCCAGTTTCCGGATTGATAACAACTTCGCCATTTTCTATAAAAACCTTGATATTTCCCTGGTTGGTGGTGTAATGCTTCTTGAAAACCACATCATGATCAAGTTCAGCCAGAATATTTCTTAGCATTTTTTCATCAACATCGGTATCTGGCCTAATTTCGGTCTGAAAATCAACAAAATAAATTTTATAATCGGGATTAAAATCGTGGCGATGGTTTAGAAAAATGCCCGACAGGGCATAAACGATTGTCATTCCAACAATAAAATATCCTAAATCACGGTGCAATATTCTTAAAAGCCTGCGTATCTTCATTTAATGAATTCCCAAAAAGTTTATAATTATTTACCGGTCTAAAATTTCAGGCGCAAATATAGAATTTAACCTCAAATTAAACCATGTTAAGAAATATAAAACAAAAGGAAAATGGTGACCTTGAAGAAAGAATAAGAAAATGCCATTGTTAAATGATCCAAATTTCATAACTTGTATAACTAAGTGCAATGAGCTCTGGTT
>JAZBNQ010000562.1:0-4134 GCA_036350775.1 Mariniphaga sp. | reverse complement strand
GCAAACAACAGGAAGAACTTCCCAAACCCAACATCCTTTGGGTGACCATCGAAGACACTTCGCCGCAATTTATCGGGTGTTACGGAAATGACGTTGCACGGACGCCAGTCATCGACAAGCTGGCTGAAGAGGGTGTCCGGTTTACCAATGCCTTTTCAACCGGAACGGTCTGTTCTCCCAGCCGGACTGCCATTATCACCGGGGTAAAAACGTACAAAACCGGAACCGGAAACCACCGCAGTAAATATCCCGTTCCTGAGTTTATTAAAGGCTTTCCGTATTACCTTCAGCAACAGGGATATTATACGACGAACAATGTAAAAACTGACTACAATGTGGCCGGAGAAAAAGCATTTATTGCCGAAGCCTGGAACGAAAGTTCAAACCAGGCCGGATGGTGGAACCGCCAACCCGGGCAACCGTTTTTTGCCGTGTTCAACTACAACGAATCGCACCAGTCGCGCACCATGACGGAAACCTACGACTGGTACCTGAAAAATGTGCTCGAACGGCTATCCCCGGAAGAACGAATTGGTGAAAACGAATTTGAAATGCCGCCCTTTTACCGCGACAGTCCTGAAATGCGCAAACAATTTGCACGGGTTTACAATTCCATAAAACTTACCGACAACCGGATTGGCGAATTGCTGGCGCGTTTGGAAAAAGATAACCTGAAAGACAGCACCATCATCTTTTTTTATGCCGACCACGGCGAAGGCATGCCGCGCGGAAAAACCAACGGCATTAATTACGGGTACAGGGTGCCGTTTATCGTCTGGTTTCCTGAAATGTACAAACATTTGTCGCCATGGGGAACCGGCGGCGCGGTGTCCTCTGAACTAATTGATTTTACCGACCTTGCTCCCACCCTCATCAGCCTGGCCGGAGGGGAAATTCCGGAACACATGAAAGGCCGGCCATTTCTGGGCAAAAAACGTTCAGAACCCGCAGAAACCTTACACCTTTCATCCGACCGTTCCGACAACGGCATTGATATGGTGCGCACCGTAAC
The DNA here is from genome assembly GCA_036350775.1 of Mariniphaga sp. Lineage (GTDB taxonomy): Bacteria > Bacteroidota > Bacteroidia > Bacteroidales > Prolixibacteraceae > Mariniphaga. The sequence goes on along the minus strand of JAZBNQ010000562.1, from coordinate 3,122 downwards.
CGACGGCCGGTTTGTTTACTCGCGGAATTTTATGCCTTACATTTACGAAGCCCGCTATATTCGATACATGGAAATTGGCGAAATCAAACAGCAGATGCGGAAAGATTTGGCTGAAAACAAACTCAACCCGCTGCAAAAAAGCTTGTTCGAACCCCGCCCTGCCGAGTTTCTTTTCGATATTGAAAACGATTTGTGGGAAACCAAAAACCTGGCAGGTGCTCCAGAATTTCAGCCGGTTCTGGAAAAAATGCGGGAACTTTTAAAAGCAGAAGTGCTAAAATCGCGCGACGTGATGTTTTTACCCGAATATGAAATCGGACTGCTTTCCGATTCCACTAACGCTTATGAGTTTCGGCTTGCTCCTGAAAAATATTCGTTGGAAAAAATTTACGAGGCCGCTTCCCTGGCAGGATTCCGGGGGAAAGAGGTTGCTGAACAACAGATTGAGTTGCTTTCCCATGAAAATCCGGTGATTCGCTACTGGGCTATTCTTGGGTTGCGAAGTCAAAATCCGGAAATTTTAAAACCTCTTTCAGAAAAAATTCTGGAAGCGATGGAAGATGAATATCCGCCGGTGGCAGTTCTCGCCTCAGCCATTGGCTATGGCATGTTCAGCAATAAAACTGCCGAAGAGAACCTGAAAAAATTCTGCACTCACAAAAATCTTGATATTTCGTTAATGGCGGTATATTCATTGCTTTACTTCGAGCCGGATCAAAGGAAACCGTTTGTTGAAACCGTTTGGAAAGTGCGGGAGATGGACGACCGGAATTACAATGTGCGCGCGGCCTGTATGGATGTCTTGGGAAGTTTGGGATTGGTCCCAAACAACCCGGATTACCGTGAATAAGCAGATTAAGCCTGTTTTGCAAACTGCACTTCGGCGCTGATTTTCACCTCGTCGCCAACCAGCACGCCGCCAGCTTCGAGGGCAGCATTCCAGTTCAGGCCCCACTCTTTGCGGTTGATTTTTCCTTCCAGTGAAAAACCAGCTTTTTCGTTCCCCCACGGATCTTTCATTATTCCACCGTATTCCACGTCGAGGGCCACTTCTTTGGCAATGCCTCTGATGGTAAGCAACCCGGTCAGTTTGTACTCACAGTCGTCCGCCTTTTCAATTTTAGTCGCCTGAAAAGTCAACTCTTTATGATTTTCCACGTCGAAAAAATCGGCGCTTTTCAAGTGATTGTCGCGGTCGTCGTTATTCGTAAAAACCGAAGCCGCATCAATGGTTACATTCACTTCAGCCGAACTGAAATCATTTCCTTCGGTAATGGCTTCTGCTGAAAATTTTCGAAACTCACCTTTTACATTGGTAATCATGAGGTGTTTTACCTTAAATAAAATCTCGCTGTGTGCCGGGTCCAAAACCCATTTTGTTTTTCCTTGTGTTTCCATTTTCTTTTTGCTTAATTAATATTCTGAACTATTAAACAGTTTTATCATAACTTGGTTCAGCAATGTTTTATCATGATTTTTTTCTACGGAACATTATTCTTTCGGGCTATTTTGTAAATTGCCGGTCAAACGGAAGAAAATTCGCAATCAAAATAAATTCGAAGACAATGAAAAATAAAGGAAAAACGCTCCCTGCCACCAGAGTTGCACGGATATCAATAATTTCTTCATTCCAAAACAGATTTTCAGGAATATTTATTTTATTAACCCTTTTTGCGTTAACAGGTTGCAATGAACCCGAACCCAACTGGCTGAAAGGAAATTTGCACACCCACACGTTTTGGAGCGACGGCGATGAATTTCCCGAACGTGTTGCGGCCTGGTACAAAGAAAATGGTTATGATTTCCTGGCCATTACCGACCACAATGTAATTTTGGAAGGCGAACGCTGGCGGAATTTTCCTGAAGACCACGCTGCACTGCACCAATACATGGAAACGTTTGGCAGCGATTGGGTTGAAATGCATTCGCATGAAGAAGAGGAAGGGGTAAAACGGGTTCGGCTAAAAACACTGGAGGAGTTTCGGTCGATGTACGAAGAACCGGGCAAGTTTCTTTTAATCATGGGCAACGAAATCTCCAATCCGCATGCTGTTCACCTGCTGGCATTTCACCAGCACCAAGTAGTTCCTGCGGTTCAGGGAACTGTGGATGAACGGGAAAAAATGATTCGGGAAACCGTTGAAAATATGAAAGCTTACCGCGAAGAGACCGGAATTAACGTACATCCTGCACTTGCCCATCCCAATTTCAGGTGGGCCATTACGGCGGAAATGATGCTGAATGTACCTGACCTCCGGTATTTTGAAGTTTTTAACGGCCACCCCATGGTCAATAATGCCGGGGACGAAAACCGGGCAAGTACCGATAGAATCTGGGACATTGTTCTGGCCAACCGTCTGGCAACCGGCAACGGTGAACTGCTTTACGCCCTGGCCACCGACGATGCCCACAACTACCACGGCGGAGGCGCCGGTCCTGGCAGAGGATGGGTTATGGTTCGTTCCGAGGAGCTTTCACCTGATGCCATTTTGGACGCAATTGACCAGGGAGACTTTTACGCATCAACCGGCGTTACGCTGAAAGACATTCAGTTTAACGGCAAAAACTTAAAAATTGAAATTGAACCGCAGGAGGGTGTTGAATTTACCACTGAGTTTATCGGCACGCTGAAAGGAGTGGACACCACTGGAACTCCGACGCTGGATTCAGCAGGAAATGAAATTGAAAACACCACAAAAACCTACTCCGAAGAAATAGGAAAAGTGCTGGCCACCAGCCAGTCGTTAACACCTTCTTACAGATTTACCGACGATGAACTGTATGTGCGTGTCCGGATAACGTCTTCAGCCGATCACATCGACCCGAACACGGGAAAAAGTCTTGGAAAACAAAAAGCCTGGATTCAACCACAGGTACAAAATCATTAAAACCAAAAAATCATGTTCAAAATTATCCTTGTATTAGTTTTATCAGTTTCATCTTTCATCGCCTTTGGCCAGGTTCCTGATTACCTGAAAAATTATGCTCCGCAATATTTTGAAAACCCGCGGGAAGCCAACCGGCAGTGGTTTAAAGATGCCCGGTTCGGAATGTTCATTCATTACGGACTATACAGCCAGTTAGGCCGTGGCGAGTGGGTGCAGTTGCGCGATACAATTCCG
>JAZBNQ010000561.1:0-2071 GCA_036350775.1 Mariniphaga sp. | reverse complement strand
GGAGGCAAAATTGTTTACCGCAGTTCGGGAGGTTTAAATTTTTTGGAATTGCGGAAAGCTATCGTGAAGCATCCGATGATTGGAAGGTACTTTTAAATTTCAGGGTTCAGGCAGTCGGCGGTATTTTTTCCGGTTAACAAATTGAAAAGGTTCAGTGACGCACGTTTTTGCAGCTCCTGCACGGCGCGGTCGGAATACCAGGCATAATGCCCGGTGCAGATGGTGCGGGGATGGTTAATGAGTGGTGCCTGAATTTCGGTTACCGGTTCATTTTCAAAAACATCAAGTCCGGCACTGTGAATTTGTCCGGCGTTTAAGGCTTCCAGCAAGGCTTTTTCATCTACCACTTCGCCACGGGAAGTATTGATTACCACCGGTTTTTTCTTCATATTTCCGAAAGTTTCCCTGTTCAGCAAATGGGTGGTTTCTTCGGTTAAATTACAATGCACGCTAATTACATGTGACTGCTGCAGAAGTTCTTTCATCGAAACCTTTTTTACGTTCAAACCGTCGAAATAATGTTGCGGTTTGTATGGATCTGAGCCAATGATCTCACGAAAAAGGGGCGCGGCTTTTTTGCTGAACTCGCTGCCAATTCTTCCCAAACCGATGATACCTAGTGTTTTGTCGTGCAGTTCAAAAACATCTTCCACCGGCGGAGCGGCAAACTGCGCGGTAATTTGATTTTTGGGATTCCACATTCCGCGGCAGCAAATGAGCAACATAGCAAGCGCATGGTCGGAAACCGAATGGTTGGCATATCCCTGCACATTGGCCACTTTTACGCCAAACCGGGTGCAGGCATCCACGTCAATGCTGTCGTAACCCACTCCATACCGGACAACGGCTTTCAGGTTTTTCATTCCGGAAAGAAATTCTGCATCGATTGTGGTGTGGCGGACCAAAATTCCGTGGGCTTCGCGGGCAAATGCCATTTTTTCGGTTTTGTCGCCTTTGTACGACGGATGAATTTTCAGCGTAAATCCGCTTCCTTCAAAAAGCGATTTTTCAAAATCGTAGGATTTATAGCCAGAATCGAGAATGACAATGTTCATTTTTACAATTCCATGGTTTTCAGTTCTCCGGAATCGGAATCAATCGTAATTTTCAAAACCGAAATCATTTCTTTTTCTTTTTGCGGAAGTTCTATTTTCAATGTCTGTCCGGTTTGTTTAAAATCCAGTTTTTTCCCTTTTAGCAACGAACAGTTCTTAATCTGAATATTTTCCGGGAAAGGAAGTTCAACTGATTGATTTTCGTAGTTCATCAGATGAATGTAAATATCGTTTCCTTTTCGGGTTGAGGTGAGCCAGTCGTTTGGTTTGTATGGGCCGCCTGTCGTTTCGTAAACCGATTCTCCGTATTTTTTCAGCCAGTTGCCCATTTCTTTTAACCGTTCGGCCTGTCGTGGTTCAATCCTTCCGTCTGGCATTGGACCAACATTCAGTAACAGGTTTCCGCCGCCTCCAACCGTTTTAAGCAGGGTAAACAGGCATTCTTCAAGGCTTTTCAATTCGTCATTGGGTTTCCATGCCCATTGACGGCAAATGGTAATGCACGATTCCCACGGATTTTTGATATCGTAACGGCCAACCTGCTGTTCCGGAGTGGCAAAATCGCCCGCAAATTCATCCGAAATGGTAATCCCTTCCATTCCTTTCCGGCCTTTGTCAACCCTGTTGTTGATGAGGATGTTTTCATCAATGCTTTTTAGGTAGTCATAAAAATCGAGGCCCATTTCGTGGGTCCAGGGTTCTTCCCATTCGCCATCAAACCAAAGGATTTTTGAATGGTACTTTTCAATTAGTTCCCGTGTTTGTCCTTCGATGAAAGGAATAAATTTTTCCATATCACCGGTTTCTTTTTTGGTCTTTCCACCCGGACTTCCCAGCGGGTAAAGCGGATGTTTCCAGTCGCAAATGGAATAATAGGTTCCGAACAGGATATCTTTTTTATCGCAGGCTTTTTTCATTTCCATCAGCACATCTTTTTTGTATGGTGTGGCTGAAATATCATAATCGGAATATTCGGTTGGCCAAAGGCTGAATCCGTCGTGGTGGCGGGTGGTAAT
>JAZBNQ010000560.1:0-2489 GCA_036350775.1 Mariniphaga sp. | reverse complement strand
TGGATGTATTTATTGGCGGCGAGTTACTGGAATCCACCAAATTGCCTACTCAATGGCTGGTGCGCCGTCACGAAATAACCTGGAATTACGACCTGCCGGAAGGGAAACATACTTTAACGTTAAAAGCCAAAAACATTCCGGAAGGTTACCGGATTGAAACCGGAGATTTGCTCGTTTATTCCACAAATGATCCGGGTAACAGGGTTTATTTTGAATAACAGGTAATTGATGGATATTTTGATAAAAAATAAAATTCCCGCAGAATTCGCTTATTTATGCAGAATAAGTCAAAAAAATCAGCCTGTTTCTGCGTCATCTGCGAGAAATCATAAAGCGGATAAACAAACAATTTGTGTTTTGTAAATTTAATTCGAATGCAATAAATTGAATGAACAATGCGAAACTTAATCGTAACAACCTTTTTTCTTTTTACCATTTTTACCGCAAATTCCCAGACAAAAATAATTTTCGATACTGATTTTGGAGGCGATGCCGACGACCTGGGTGCACTGGCCATGCTGCACAATTTGCACAATGCCGGCGAATGTGAACTGCTGGGCATTGCAAGCTGGTCAACCGAGCAGTATGTGATTCCGGCCATGGATGCGGTGAACCGGTTTTACGGTAACCCGGAAATTCCTATGGGCATTCGCTCAAAGGAAAGCCATTTTCAGGACTGGAATTACAATAAACCAATTGCCGACAATTTGCCACACCAACTTTCAAACAACGATGTTCCGCTGGCTCTGGACCTTTACCGGAAAATTCTTTCGGAGCAGAAAGACCAAAGTGTTACCATTGTTGCTGTTGGACCGCTTAAAAACATCATGGATTTAATTCAGTCCGAACCCGATAAATATTCAGATTTGAACGGGAAGGGACTGATTGAAAAAAAAGTAAAGGAGTTTGTTATTATGGGCGGACATTTTCCCAAAGGTGAAAATGAATGGAACTTTAACGGCAACATGCCCGGGGTAACGCAGTATGTTCTGGAAAACCTTACAGTGCCGGTGATTTTTTCGGGCTTTGAAATTGGTGCAGCCATAAAAACAGGCGCGGTTTTTTCTGAACTTCCAAAAAAACACCCGCTTTTTATTGGGTGGCGGCACTTCAGCGAACATGCACCCTGGATGGAGGAATATTTCAAAGGTGAAATTCTGAATAATTCCACGTTCGACCAAACGGCGGTTTTGTACGCTGTGCGGGATGGTGTTGGCGAATATTGGGAAAAGACGGAAAATGGCTACTGCGTGGCTAAAGAAAATGGTGACAATTACTGGGTGGAAGGCGACAAATACAATCATGCCTACCTGGTTCTGAAAAAGAATCCGGAAGAGATGGCCCGGTTAATTGAATCCATAATGTTGAATGAATATTAATAAAATATCAATGAAAAGAAAAAGTTTTAAAACAGGTTTTAAAGTTGGAGTGATACCATTTTTAATGATGCTGGCGATTTTCTTCAGCTCCTGTAACATGACGGAAAGTTCAAAAATTCCGGTACTGTTCGACACCGATGCCAATAACGAAGTGGACGACCAGCACGCGCTGGCTTACTTGCTGTTTAGCGGAGATCATTTTAAAGTGGAAGGCGTTACGGTAAATGCCACCAGTGCACCAACAGGTTATTCCGATGAATCGGATGTGAGTGATCACTACGAAGAAGCAAAACGGGTGATGCAGCTTTGTGGCGATTTGTTTGGAAAAATTCCGCTTAAAACCGGTGCCAACGGTTCGTTCGAAGCGATTAAAAACCACATTGGTGAGCCGGATTTTGATGGTTATGAAGCTGTTGATTTTATTATTGAACAAGCCATGAAAAAACGCAATCAGAAATTGGTGTTACTACCGGTGGGCAAACTTACCAACATTGCCCTGGCGCTGATGAAAGAGCCGGCCATTGCCGAAAAAGTACGAATTGTGTGGCTGGGTTCCAATTACCCGGAGCCAGGCGAGCACAACCAGGATTGGGACATTGAATCGATGAACTACATTCTGGATGTGGATGTGCCGTTTGAAATGGTTTTGGTGCGTGGGGGAAAACCTTCGGGAACTGCTGCTGTCATGGTTTCCAAAGACCAGATTCTTCACCGAATGCCCGGGAAAGGACCCGAAGTAGATACTCCGGTTACCGGACGGAACGGCGGCAGTTTTACCAATTTTGGCGACTATTCTGTAAATCTGTTCAGCCAGTATGGCATGTGGGGCAATCCTCCTGGCCGGGCGCTTTTTGATATGGCCGCGGTGGCTGTGGTGAAAAATCCGGAATGGGCCGAAACACGCGAAATTCCGGCACCCGTTTATGTGAACCGGAATTGGGTGGAAAGGCCCAACAATCCAAGGAAAATTACCATCTGGGAATGGTTCGATATTTACGGAATTATGAACGATTTTTTTGTGACGATGGATGATTATAAACTGGTAAAAACAAAATGAATTTTATTATGAAACCAACAATAACTAAAATTTATGCAAAATATTTGAAATCA
>JAZBNQ010000559.1:0-5608 GCA_036350775.1 Mariniphaga sp. | reverse complement strand
TTGCTTCTGCCTCAATCAGAAGCATTTCTTCAGGCCGCATTAAAACCAAATCTGCAGCAAAACCTTTGTCGTTTCCAGCAGAAAATTTTCGGGGAATTAAACGACCGGTTGCGATAGAAGTTGTATCAATCAAACTTTTTCGCACATCACCATCCTCCATTTGATTATACAGCTGAAGGCTGAACGATTTGGGACTAAAACCATATCCGCAATACCCGCCAATTGACCAGTCCATGTGTGAAAACCAGGAGGCATAAGTTGTAGATTGCTCGTCGTTTACCTCGAAACCCCACATCCAGTTTTGCTGAGTATAATTATCAAAACCCATGGAATAGGCTGTGGCCGTCATCACGGGATACCCTTGCCGTGCACCAGCCGCCATTTCAGCGGCGGTTTGCCAGTTTTGCATGACCAGTGCCACCCGCGCCCAAATTCCTTTTGCCACATGAATGTTGGGATTGGAAATATGCCTTTGCGGCAAATTGCTGTCCTCAAAAAGCTGAACCGCATCCTGCAAATCACTTGTAATTTGTGTATAAACCTCGGTTACCGTATTCCGGGCAAAACCTTCTGTGGTGGCATCGGTATAAACCGGCACGCCGGGGTCGTTTTCATGGCCGGAATATGTATGCTGAAAAAGCTGAACCAACTGAAAATAAGAATAAGCTCTTAAAGTTAATGCCTGCGCTTTCAGGTTTTTCTTCAGGTTTTCGCTGTCGGATGTTGCATCATCTATCTGATTTATTACAGCGGTAACATTGTAAATTATCCGGTAAAAAAGAGACCATGCATAAAGAGGTCGCGGATCGTTTGCCGTGCGGTTTTCAAACCGGTAATCGGCTCCAAAAAAGTGAAACTTTTCAACAGCAATATCTTCACCCATCAAATCAACACATAAATCAATGGCTTTTACGCCAAACTGGTCATGCAGATTTGACCTTCCATGCTGGCTGCGCATATCGCGCAAAACCCCGTCAATTACAGTTTGAGCACCCTCAACTGTCTGAAATACATCCAAATCAGAAATCTGGTTGGTTGGTACAGTTTCCAGATAATCTTCTGAACAGGAAAATAAAATGAGGGCAAACCCAAAAATTAAACTCAAAATATTTTTCATATGATTAACATAGTTTATTTTCAAAGGTATCATATGGAACTCGCGCTTTAACCATTTCCTTTGGTATTTTGAATGTACTTGCTCGTTTCATATTACCCTGTTTAAAATTGAACATCAATACCAACCGACATGGTTCTAACGGGTACATATTCCCTTCCGTTTGAACCGTCGAACGAAAACTGGGAATTCAAACCCTGTCTGGCAGAAACCAGGGCCAGGTTGTCAGCAACCAGACTTAGCCGCAATGCAGCCAGATTAAGTTTTGAAACCCAGGCATCCGGAACCTGGTATCCGAGCGACACATTTTTTACATTCATAAAACTGGCATAGGCTAAAAAACGGGTAGATCGGCTGTTTGTAAATGAATCTCCGTTAATGGCAGGCACATTGGTTTGGGTATTTTGGGGCGTCCAGCGTTCCAGTATATCGCGATGAAAATCATACCCGTATTGTCCCGAATGCATCAGCCACTGATATGCCTGATCAACCACTTTCCCTCCCAATCCGAAACTTAGTAAAACAGATAAATCAAAATCATAAATCTTCATGTTGTTGTTCATTCCACCAAATAAATCAGGAATAGACGAACCTGCATAATACCGGTCGGCCTGGTTGTAATTATCTGTTACATCACGATCTCCGTTTTCCGACGTATCAAAATACCAGAGTGATTTCCCGGTTTCTTCATCTACACCAGCAAACTCCTCCATCCAGAAATCGTAAACAGAACGGCCCACCTCCCATCGTTTATCTCCATGAATGATGTATTCCTGGGGCAATTCCTTAATCTCATTTTTAAAATGCCCGAGGTTTAAATCGAGGTTCCACGAGAAATTGCCTGCCGTTAAAATTAAAGCTCCCATTTCCAAATCAAAACCTGCATTTAACAATTGGGCGATGTTGGCATCAATTGAAGTAAAACCGGTTGAAGGTGGCAGTGGTTTTTCAAACAGCAAATCGCTGTTATTTTTCAGATAGTATTCAAAATTGAAATTGAGGCGGTTAAAGAGTTTTACTTCAAACCCCACGTTCAATGCGTTTAATGATTCCCACGAAAGGCCGGGAGTAGATAACCGGCTGGCCAGCAATCCCGGATAATCCATGTTATTTATTCCGGTTTGATAAAGTCCCTGGTATCCGTAAAACGAACCGATTTTATCGTTGCCCTGTTCGCCGTAACTTGCTTTAATCCTCAGCGAGTTAAGCGCCGAAAAATCTTCCATAAATGATTCACTGGAAATTAACCAGGAAACACCTAACCCCCAAAAACTTCCCCACCTGAAATGTTGGGCAAACCGCGAATTTCCATCTGCACGCATGTTAAAGCTGGCAAAAATTCGCTGGTCAAAAGCATAATCAAACTTGGCCAGGTAACTTTCCAGTCTGTAATTATCTTCATAAGAACCTGAGCCTTCGGCAATGGCTGCTGCATCCAGTTCCACCAGACCAGGGAAAGGAAATCCGGAACGGGTGGCCGATAATACATTAAATTTATAACTGTAATTTTCGTGTCCACCCATCGCTTCAACCACATGGTCACCAAATATTTTTTGATACCGGAGTATTTGATTGGCAGAATATGTAAAAGTACGGTTGGTTTCCCTGGATGTACGTCCGTTAAAATTCTGACCATCGCCATATTTCATATTTTGGTGTGAAATTCCGGTAAAAGTATAGTGATCGGCACCAACCGAGGTTGTAAACGACAGCCCGTCAATTATTCTAAAGCTTATAAATGAACGCAGCGTAAATACATCTTTTTTATAAAGCCTTTCGTCCAGTGCAGTTGTTCCCAACGGGTTCAGATTTGAGGCATATAAACGCGACCTTCCGAAGCCAGTACCATAATCATAAAGTTTATTGCCATCTGCATCGGTTTGTAATTCACCTTGTTCATTGTATAGATAAACGGGGTAAATGGGTGCAATCATCCCGGTAAACCGAAATGGGTTCAGGTATGAATTACCCGAAGACACCGGATAATTTTGTTCAGACAGTGACCCTGAAAAATTGATTCCGGCCTGAATCCAGGGATTGATTTGAGTATTCACATTTGCCCGCGCAGCATATCGTTTCAGGTTTGAAGCCTGAATTATTCCATCTTCATTTAATACCGTTCCTGAAAGAAAATAGGTTGTTTTTTCAGTACCACCTTTTGTTTGAAGTGCAATTTCGTGTCTTTTCCCTGTAACAAAAAGTTCATCCTGCCAGTTATCATGCCATAAAAGTTCAGCAACCTGATTTATTTTGCCGTTATTGTCAACCAGTTCATTGTCGGGCACATTGTAGGCATTGTACCCTCCCAGTGTTGATACAAGGTGCTGCTGTGCCAGAATACCGGCTTCATCAAAACCAGTTCCGCTTGCAACCAGTGCATTCCGAATTCCTTCCCACTGCAACTCGTAATATTCAGGAACGGTAACCCGGTTATAATCCGGAATTGCCCGGTTTGAAATGCCGTAGCGCACATTCAGATTTAACGCAGAAGCTCCTGCCTGGCCAGATTTGGTAGTAATGATTATAACTCCACTGGCAGCTCGTGAGCCATAAAGTGCAGTAGCCGAAGCATCTTTTAAAACAGAAATGGATGCAATTTCTGAAAGGGGCACCGAACTCAGGTTCCCGTCATAAGGGAAACCATCGAGTACAATCAGCGGGCTGGCATCTCCAAAAGAACTGAAACCCCGAATACGGATTTCTGCATCTTCGCCTGGTTGGCCACTGCCACTTGTTGTAATAACACCGGAAGCTAAACCCTGTAATGCCTTTGTAAAACCAGCCGATTGAAACTTTTCCAATTGAGTGCCATCAACAGAACTGACTGAGCCAGTAAATTCTTCTTTAATTGAAGTACCGTAAGCTACAACCACAACCTCATCTACTCCAACATTATCGGGCTCAAGCACAACATTTAAAACAGTACCTTCAACGGGTATTTCCTGTGTTTTCATTCCGATAAAAGAAAAAACAAGGGTTTGCGCTTGTTCAGAAAGATTCAACTGGTAATATCCATCCTGGTTGGTGACCGTTCCCAATGTTGAACCTTTTACAACTATAGAAACTCCCGAAACCGGATTCCCCTGTTCAGAGTCGGTAACAACACCGGAAATCCTGAAAACCTGGGCATTAACAACAAAAATACTCAACCAGGCGATTATTAGGATCGCCAGCAATTTTCTCTCCATATTCCGGAAATTAAGTTCAGCTCTCACATTTCAGTAGTGCGCTAAAATAACAAAAAAAGAAAATTTTGTGAGGAAAACAAACTGAAAACAGAAAAATACCAACAATAAAATAAGGTAAAATCAACAAAAAAGGCTGCCCGAAGACAGCCTCTTTTACAAATAGGATTTCTAATTATTTATTTTGCGTAACTCAGCTGAGTTCCTAAAAACATTATTGCATACATATCAGTTACTTCGGCATGAACCAGAGCCAGGTAAATATTTCCACCTTCATAAGTTGCAGGTATATCAACGGTAGCAGAAAATACATCACCACCTGCCAGGGTGTTGGTGTACAGAACTTCTGCATCCCTGCAATTTTCTTCGGTTATAGGTGCATCAGAAATAACTACTTTAAAGGTTTCAGCCGACCAATCAGCATCAGCAGCCTGAAGACTTACACTTACAGTTCCGTCAACCCCATCAAGCGATAATTCCGGAAAAACCAGGTAATTCTCGGGAGTCACCGGCTCACCGTACCATGAATAAGAAATGAATGCAACCTGGGTTTCAGCTTCATCATAGAATGTCAAATCCCAGCCTAATCCGTCACCATCTTTGTCAATGGATTCAAATCCGGCATTTTGCCAGTCATCAAGTGAACTTCCTGCTGTTGAAATTTCATAAGCCACAACACTTTCCCTTGTGGTAAACGATTGTACACTTCCTGTAACCGTACCGCCTTCAAAATTAGCTGCGAATGATTTGAAGTAGTAAGTTTTTTGCCCCTGTAAACCAGAAGCACGCAGGGAAAAAGTACCGTCACTGTCTAATTCCACAACGTCAGCATCTTTTTTAACAGAAATAACTTTTGCTGCTGAAAAGTCATTTTCACTTTCAGAAATCAAAAATCCCCTGTCAACAGCACCTGTATCGGCACTGGCCTGCAAAATTGCATAACCTGCACTCACTTTAACAATACTGGCATCCCCCAGCGAGGGAGCTTTTGTCTGATCGTATTCAATGCGATATTCATCGGGATTTACAAGTTCTTCCTGACAGGAAGTTAAAGCAACTGCCCCGGCAAATATGAAAACGAATATTTTTATATAATTCTTCATAATATCTTTATTTTAAAAGTGAAAGAAAATTAAGGATTGTTGTCAGCCGGGCTGATATCCGGGTTGTTGTCAATTTCCCTGGTTGGCAACATATACGTAAACAACCAGTCTTCGGCGGGAACAACCAGTTTTGCATCATCAGGATGATTAGACCCCTCGTAATCTCTGTTGATACCCAGTTTCAATCGTTTTATATCAAATAAAGC
>JAZBNQ010000558.1:0-3347 GCA_036350775.1 Mariniphaga sp. | reverse complement strand
TTTGCCGACACCTGGACAATAGTGTTGCCAATGCCAAGCAATGCAAATGCTAATAAAACAGATGAGAAGCTGTAATATATAAAAGGAATAAACAGTCCGCCAGCAGTTATCAGCATCCCCAGGTTTAATACATTTCGCTTTCCAATACGGCCCTGCAAAATGCCTACAGGCACTGAAAGAATAAAAAACCAAAGAAAAACGGCTGAAGGTATCAATTGTGCCAGTGCATTACTAAGCGAAAAATCAAGCTTCACACGGTCAACACCAATGCCCACCAAATCGCAGAAGCTCATTACAAAAAACGACATCAGGACAGGAGTTACATAGCGCAACGAAACTTTAGTTTCTAACATGATTTATTTGATTCTTATTTTTTTACATTCGCAGCAATACAGGTTTCAGCTTCTTATAAAAATCGTTATTAACCAAAGCAGCACTACCAATTATTGATGCAGTTTCTTTCAATTCCGAAATCCCGGTTTTTACTTTTAATCCATCTTCAGCAAAAGAGCGGTTCAGGCTTTCTCCGAACAAGGGATATGCATTTGAAATATTTCCGCCAATAACCAATACTTCCACCCTGAACTTTACTATCCAGGGTTTTAAAAAAATGCCCAGTTTCAGACCGAAATCATGAAATAAGTCCTGTGCCAAAGAATCACCGGAAGCCATGCCGGCAAGTTCCTTCACCCCGGTGAGTTTCTTACCCGTCCTGTCAAAGTAACGCCCCAAGAGTCCTCGGGTGGAAAAATAATCGTCAGCTGTTCCTTTTTCAAAAGGAAGGTGATACACCATTCCGTTTTCAGGTACTTCTTCACCAGAAACTACCGGAATATGATTTAGCAGAAAGGAAGAGCCGAACCCGGTACCAAGAGTAATGGCCAGACATCGGTTTGCCTCTGCTGCTTTGCCCGCTATACTTTCCCCAATTGCAAAGGCAGTTGCATCATTTATGAACCGAACAGGAAAACTTTTGGGAAGGGCCAGCACGTTACGTATTTCTTTGGCAATATTCAGTCCATATAAATTTTCATATTTCTTATTCAGGCCTTTAAATAACGCAACCCCATTGTAATAATTGAAGGGCCCGGGCATGGCAAAGCCGATACCTTTTACTTTTGCCGGTTTTACCTTTTCAAGGGTTTCAGCAATGGTTTCCGACCATATTGAAATAATTTCATCCGATGGTTTCTTATTGTCTAATTTATGCTCACTGAGTGTTTCATGAAGAAATCTTTGTTTACCCCAAAGATAGGCAGCAGAACAAATATGACTGCCTCCGACATCTACCCCTATTGAAACTTTTTCCATAATGAAAATCTGTGCTTACATTTATAACAATCCATTTTTATCTCCTGATATCAATGGCATATGTGAATTTATCGGCTTTGTAAAACCCAATATTGTATTCTATCGGCCTGTCGCCAGGATCGAGAACATACCGTTCACGAACCAGAACCGGATCGCCTGTATGAATTTTAAGTTGTTTTGCTGTAACGGAAGAAGCCAAACGGGCTTTTATCCGTTCTTTAGACAGAGATGGAATAATATAAAAATCTTTTTCCAGCATGTCATACAATGGACGGGTAAAATCTTCCTTTCCGGTAAGGCCAACGCGTGGGTGAAAGTAGCTTTTGAAAAAAACATAAGGCCCTTCGTCATCTCCTCTTAACCGGCTTAAACAAAGAATATTTGTATTATCAGAGATGCCAAAAAAAGCAGCAATTTTCGGTTCAGCGTTCACCCAGTCCACCTCAATTTTAAAATTTTTAAAAACTATGCCTTTTTGAGTCATTTCCTGGGTAAATCCGTGCCATTGGTCAAGATTGGTAGTTAATGTCTTGTCTGCCGCCCTGGTTCCAACACCTTTTTTTCTAATCAGTAATCCCTCAATCTCCAGTTTGTTGGTGGCCTGGCGTATGGTATTTCGGCTGATGCCCAGTTTAGAAGCAAGTTCAACTTCAGGTGGAAGAAACTTCCCTTTTTGATATTCTGGTTCCTGAATCAGCTCTCGCAGCAAGCATTCCACCTGAACATGTAAAGGCAACGGATTTTTATGATCAATTTTTAGTTCCATTTTTGGTTGCTGTTCAAATGTTCATACATTTGGACAAATATACACGAACAATAAAAAATTCAATTTTAATCTCTCTGAATTAACAACTCGTTAACATTAAATTAGCATGATTTTCAGGCACTTTAATCTTTATTTATTTTCGCATTAAAATCCTCAAGAACAAAACACATTTCTTTTTTTTGATTTTTAGTCGCAACACAAATCAATACAATGACAACTAAAAGATCACGCCTATAGGACGTGGCTTTGGGTTAACTCCAAAAAGGGTAAGCGCAATGCAAAATTGCATCTGATAATTTTTTTAAAAATCAAAAATCGGGAGCTATCTTCGCCCTGGACTCCGTTTAGCGGCCCATAAATAATCTATAGAAAATTTTCCTCCACCTGTAAAAAGTAATACAATATAAATCAGCAGGAAAAGCAGCGCCTTCTCTTTCCTGGAAAACGGATCATCGGCATGAACATGGAAAGCAGCAACAGCCATAGTTACAATTAGTGGAATACTTGCCAGCCGGGTTCCTGCTCCTAAAATAAGTAATACCGAACATAAAAATTCAGCAAAAACAGCAAGCGCCAATGACACTGCTGCACTCAAACCCAATATAGAAGTAAACGCAATGGGTTCGTCAGCAAAAAAACGCATCAGTTTTGGGTAACCATGCGTAAGCATCATTAGCGAAACCCCCACCCTCAATAGGAGCAGGGCACCATTTACATTCGACAGGGAAAGTGTTTTTAAAAACAATTTGTTCATCGGTTAAAAAAGTATTTTCATATTTATTTAAAGTAAATTACGCATATTTTTTTAACAATCACGAAACCCTTAATGTTCTTTTTATTAGCCGTTTTTTGGCAATTTACAAGTTTTGTTGGCAGGTACTTTCATCTAAAATTTTTAATTGGTACTTAAAAAATGTAGTATTCAGTTACTTTGTATTCCTAAGTATTTTTATTTTAGAATTTTATAGCATGAAAAAAATTAACGATTTTATTAGCCAGCTTAGCTTTAAGTCTGTAATTATAAGAATGCTGATTGGCGCTGCAATTGGATTAGCAATTATTTCATTATTTATTTTTCAGATTGACGACCCAAATCCGGAATGGGGAAAATGCTGGAGAGTTAAACCATTAATCATTACTCCATTGGTTGCAGCATTTGGTTTCCTGTCATTTTACTTAAAACATTACATCAATCCCAAAACTGATTCAGGAAAAATTGTCGTATTTCTTATAAGCACATTTGTGTTTGTGGTTGCTCTTTGGTTGGGAA
>JAZBNQ010000557.1:0-15586 GCA_036350775.1 Mariniphaga sp. | reverse complement strand
TTATGGAAAGCCATCTGCCGGAGTGCAGGTGGCTTTTTTTTGGGAATACCTGGACTGCTATTTATTTTTTAGCAGAACCAACTCATCATATTCTTTGCCATCCGTCAACGCTTCAATTATTACCGGGCCACTGGCCGAAAAACCTTCTGCAAGAATTTTCTGATAGCTTTTATAATCTTTTGCCTGATAAACCGGCACGCCAAAATAATGGGTTGAAGCCCCTTCAGACTGAACGGAAAGCGAAGTTCCGTAGTTGCTTTGGTAGTTCTTTTTCTCCTGTTTTATTCGAATGAGGGACAAACTTTCATCAACCACCACCACAAAAACTACATTTAAACCCAATTGCCGGGCAGTGGCCATTTCTCCGGCCATCATCCGGAAACCGCCGTCGCCGGTGAGGCAGGCAACCGGCAAATCAGGATGGCAAATTTTGGCTGCAATGGCGGCAGGAATTCCAAATCCCATGGACGACCAGCCGTTGGTCATTAAAAGTTTTTCGGGCGAAGGTGTTTTCCACATTTGACCGGCGAGGTGCAGGTGGGCGCCCACATCAAGCGTTAAAATTCCGTTTTCAGGAAGTGCTTCCCGCAATCCGGTCACCACAGCACGCGGGCCAAAGCTTCCTTTTGGCGGCTCCAGCAGACGAAACATTTCCTGTTTGCGCGCCTCAATGGTTTTCCGGTTCCAGTTCTTTGGCGGACAGTCCACTTTCAACAGTTCGTTTACTGAAAATTTTAAATCGCCCAAAACATCTGTAACGTCAGAAATCACATCGCGATCCAAGTCGGCAGGGCGGTTACAAAAATGGAGCAAAGGAACGCGTGGCATCCACTCTTCGTAATTGAGTTCCACCGAATCGTAACCAATGCCAACAATCAAATCGGCTTCCGAATAGGTTTGTGCGACATGGTTCGACAACGCATGAAACAGCACACCGGCATACAACGGGTGGTTTTCCGGAAACATCCCTTTGGCCATGGGAGTAAGCACAACCGGCAATCCAAATTTTTCAGCCAAATTTAAAATGGTGGGTTGCAAACCTGCACGAACTGTTGTCAGCCCAACGGAAAGCAGAGGCTTTCGGGCATTCTTAAAGCGTCGTTTGGCAAACTCCATTAATTCGGAAGGAACCTCCAAAGATTTTTCTTTTTCCAAACGCAGATAAGAAAACGACTCGGAGGGATGACCTACACTTTCGCTGCCAATTCCGGCAGGAACACCAATATGCACCGGGCCAGGTAATTCTTCAGCAGCAATTTCCGAAGCTTTCAGCAAAATTTCCGCAGCATTGTTCTTTTCAATTCGGGTGGTCCATTTTGTAAGCGGTTGATAAAGTACCTGATGGTCAATGTTCATCTGGACTGTTCTGTGCCTTAAATGCTCCGGCATTTCATCAGTAAAAGCCAATAAGGGCATTCGGTCGAGTAGTGCACTGCCAACTCCGGTTGCCAAATTAGTTGCACCCGGTCCAAAAGTGCCGAAACAAGCTCCGCAAACACCGGTTAACCGACCGCAAACAGCAGCCATAAAAGCAGCAGCAGATTCGTGCCCGGTCAATACAAAACTAATTTCTTCCTCTTTGCGGATGGCTTCCATAAAGTCAATCATATTTCCGCTCGGAACCCCAAAAACAAATTTTACTCCAATTTCTTTCAGGGTGTGGGCAAATTCTTGTGCTACAGTATTCATAGAAAACTAATTTGAAAATTCACCGACAATTTAGGGAATAATGGCCGGAAAAATATATGGTAGTTCTCAGATTCAGTCTTTTTGAATCATTTTAATCACATCGTCCAAATCCACTTCGGGTTGAGTAATCTGATAGTGAGCTTGTGTATAAAACGCATTGCGTTTTTTGAGGGTTTCATCAATAAATGTCACCAGTTCGTCTTTTGATTTTCCCTTTATAAGTGGCCGTTCAGTTTTTGATTTCAATAATCGATCAGCCAGAATTTTTGGATCAATATTCAGGTAAATGGTTTTACCGGTGCGGTTCATCACATCCACATTATCGAAAAAGCAGGGAGCGCCGCCGCCGGTTGCAATAACCACATCGGAAAACGCTGAAAGTTCCTCCAAAGCTTTTCGCTCTTTTTTGCGAAATTCAGCCTCGCCTTCTTCAGCAAAAATTTGCGGAACTGTTTTGCAGTTGCGTTCTTCAATGTAATGATCCATATCAATAAACTGAAGTCCGGCATGTTTCGCCAGTCTGCGCCCCAGGGTTGATTTTCCGCAACCCATATATCCTATCAGGTAAATTCTCATTATGCAGCAAAAATAGCAGGTAAAACGAAAAAGACAAATTCAGAAATCAAAACAACGACATCTGATTTGGATCATCCTCTTTTCCAGGCCTTTTCACTTCGAAAGGAATATCATCGAAGCTGTCTTTTGGTTTTTCAGTTTCTACAATTTCCTCATCTGCGGGTTTATCATGTTCATCTTTTACAACCGGCTCAACTTCTTTTATATTTTCTATGCTGTAATTTGAAAGCCGCTTCCCTTTTGCTTTCCACGACTTAACCCCAATATATTCAGCCACTTCTATGATTTCATTTTCCCTCTCGGCATGTTTTCCGCCAAATTCGATCTCAAAGCGCGGGTAACGCACCCATGTAATGCTAACCAGTTTATTTTCCGGGTTTTCACCGATAAACCGAATGCGCTTGCCTTCCACCTCATCAATCTCAAACCGTTTCACGTAGTAAAATTCTTGTTCGGCATCGTAATAAACGGCTGAAAGAATTTTACCGCTGTCGAATTTTTCAATGGTAAGAATACCGGGATCGAAATGATTACTAAGGTCAAAATTGTACAACTCGTATTCGCCATTTTTATAAATGACAAGAATATTATCATCGCCCAAAAATTCTCCCAGGTATTTTCCACGGCTGTCAGCGTTAAGGCGAAGAACGTCCTGATCGAACCAGATTTTTCGCCCGCCAAGGGTGGAAACGCCTTTTTCCTTGAGTGAAATTTTATGTACTTCGTGTTTGGTTAAAATATTTCCCATAGATTGCCGGCCTTTGATAGCCAGTTCGCCCATGTCCACTTCAAAAGTCAGCTTTTTAATGCGGGGTTTTGGTTTCAGTAATATTTTCAGAGTTTCGGCCTCGCCATTCGGATTGGCCGAAAAGTAAGTAATGCGCGAGCCAGGTGTTCCTTTGGTAACATCATATTCCTTATCGCGCGTAACACCAGTAACCGAAAAACGTTTCATATATGAATACCCGGTTTTTCCTTCACGGTAAACCACGTTGTAAATGGTTCGTTTATCGTTTCGTTTAAAAACAGCCAGGTAGAGCGGATTTTTGCCAATGAATGCTTTTTCGGATACTTTGGTAACGAAATAGGTACCGTCGCGGCGGAAAACGATAATGTCGTCAATGTCAGAACAATCGCAAATGTATTCCGCTTTTTTAAGGCCGATTCCCATAAAACCTTCCTTGCGGTCAACATACAATTTTTCATTTTTCACTACCACCTTGGAAGCCACAATGTTTTCGAAGCTCCTGATTTCGGTTTTCCGTTCGCGGCCTTTGCCATACTTATCTTTTAAATGGCTGAACCAATGTATGGTAAAAGGCACAATATTATCGATGTCATGCTGCACCTCTTCAATTTCATCTTCAATGGAAAGAATATTTTCATTGGCTTTGTCGGTATTAAATTTTAGGATTCTGGCCATTCGGATTTCCATTAATTTGAGGATATCGTCGCGGTTAATTTCCCTTTTGAATTTCGGTTTCCAGGGCTCCAGTCGTTTATCGATGTGCGCCACTGCCTGGTCCATATTTTCTGAATCCTCAAACTTTTTATCCTTGTAAATCCGTTCCTCGATAAATATTTTTTCAAGCGATGCAAAATGCCAGGCTTCTTCCAGCTCCGATTTCCTGATTTCCAGTTCCAGCTTCAGTAAATGAAGCGTATTGTCAGTGGATCGTTTAAGGATTTCCTGCACGCCAATAAAGTGAGGTTTATCATCGTGAATAATACAAGCATTGGGCGAAATGGAAACTTCGCAATCGGTAAAAGCAAACAGGGCATCGATGGTTTTGTCTGACGAAACACCGGGTGCCAGATGCACCAGAATTTCTACATTTTGGGCAGTGTTATCGTCAATTTTTTTGATTTTGATTTTTCCTTTATCATTGGCTTTTATGATAGACTCGATAAGAGTTGTGGTGGTTTTTCCGAATGGAATTTCGGTAATTACCAGGGTTTTATTGTCTTGTTTTTCAATTTTTGCCCGAACTTTTACCGTTCCCCCACGCAGCCCGTCGTTGTATTTACTGCAATCGGCCAGTCCGCCGGTAGGAAAATCAGGCAACAACTCAAATTCTTCTTTTTTGAGGTAAGCGATGCACGCGTCGATTAATTCGTTAAAGTTGTGCGGAAAAATTTTGGATGCCAAACCCACTGCAATGCCGTCAACACCTTGTGCCAATAAAAGGGGAAATTTTGCAGGCAGAGTTACAGGTTCTTTCTTCCGACCGTCATAAGAAAGTTTCCATTCGGTTGTTTTGGGATTAAACAGCACTTCAAGGCCAAATTTAGACAACCGGGCTTCGATGTAACGTGGTGCTGCTGCGCCATCGCCGGTAAGCATATTTCCCCAGTTTCCCTGTGTATCTATTAGCAATTCTTTTTGTCCCAGACCAACAATGGCATCACCGATTGAAGCATCGCCGTGCGGATGGTACTGCATAGTTTGCCCAATAATGTTGGCCACTTTGTTGTACCTGCCGTCGTCCATTTCGCGCATGGCGTGCATAATGCGGCGCTGAACCGGTTTAAGGCCGTCATTTACATAAGGTACGGCACGTTCCAAAATTACATACGATGCATAATCGAGAAACCAGTCGCGATACATTCCCGGCAAATAGGTAATTTCCTCTTTAATGCCATCTGAACCTTTTTCAGGCTGTTCTTCCGTATTTTCGATATTTAAATTCTCTTCTGCCATTTATTCTATTGTGCTATCTATCTTTTTCGGATTTTGTCTTGAATCCCAAATTCTTAAAACAATTATTTCTTCTGTTCCTATTTCATAAATTAAAAAGTAGCTGCGAACTATTTTTATCCTTATGTTCTGTTTGTTCGTCGGCTTTCCAATCCATGGATATTTCGCTGTAAGTTTAAGTGCATCCCGAAATAGTTTATCCAATTTTTTACTGTAATGATCAGACTTGTTTCTGTCTTTCCAGTAAGCAAGAATTTCTTTTCTGTCTTTCTGGGCTTGGAGCACCCAAATTATTCTCCGAGCCATTCATCAATTTCTTTGTCAGCGTCATCGCTGTTTAAATATTTTCCACTTCTGTATTGATCCTTAGCTTCTTTAATGGCATTCCATTCATCTTCTGAAAATGTATAAACTTCTGTGTCTGATTCCTCATTTTCAACCAACCGGTAAAGTTCCTGAAGAAGATATTCATTCTTCATCCGGGTAATTTTTCCGATAAGTTTTTTCTTAATTTCCAATTCTGTCATCACAACACTTTTTAATACTTTCAAAATTTGAAATTACACATAAATTGAAATTATTAACCTGAATTATCTCTTTTTTAAGCGACTTCATCTTTTTCCACGTACAAATTATCGATAATAAAATCCTGCCGGTCGGGTGTGTTTTTCCCCATATAAAACTCAAGCATTTGCGAAATTGATTCGTGCTTTTTCATCAGCACCGGATCGAGCCGGATGTCTCTTCCAATAAAGTGTTTAAACTCATCGGGAGATATCTCGCCCAGCCCTTTAAAGCGGGTAATTTCGGGTTTCCCCTTCAGTTTTTTAATGGCTCCGCGACGTTCTTCCTCTGAATAGCAGTAATAGGTTTTCTGCTTGTTTCTTACCCTGAATAGCGGGGTTTGCAAAATAAATACATGCCCCTTGCGAATAAGTTCCGGGAAAAATTGAAGGAAAAATGTGATAAGCAGCAGGCGGATGTGCATCCCGTCCACATCGGCATCGGTTGCAATAATTATTTGGTTGTAACGCAAATCGTCTATGCTATCTTCAATGTTCAGTGCGGCCTGCAATAAGTTAAATTCTTCGTTTTCGTAAACCACTTTTTTAGTGAGTCCGAATGTGTTGAGTGGTTTTCCCCGCAAACTGAAAACGGCCTGGGTGTTTACATCGCGCGATTTGGTAATGGAACCACTGGCCGAGTCACCTTCGGTGATAAAAATGCTCGACTCCTCGGCCCTTTCGTGGTTGCTGTCGAAATGAATGCGGCAATCGCGTAATTTTTTATTGTGCAGACTTACCTTTTTAGCCCGCTGTTTGGCCAGCTTTTTAATGCCCGAAATGGCTTTGCGTTCACGTTCCGATTCGGTAATGCGCCGGAGCAAAGCTTCAGCAGTATCGGGATTTTTATGCAAAAAATTATCCAGTTCCTTTTGCAGAAAATTTCCAACGTGAGCTCTCACTGACGGGCCATTCGGTCCAATATCTTTTGAACCAAGTTTCGTTTTGGTTTGCGATTCAAAAACCGGTTCTTCCACCTTAATGCTTACTGCAGCCACAATGGATGCACGTATATCTGACGGGTCGAAATCTTTTTTATAAAAATCGCGGATAGTTTTCACATAAACCTCACGAAAAGCCTGAAGGTGTGTTCCACCCTGCGAAGTATGCTGCCCGTTAACAAATGAATAGTAATCCTCTCCATAACGGTTTCCGTGCGTAATGGCAATTTCAATATCGTCACCTTTCAGGTGAATAATGGGGTAAATGGGATTGTCGTCGATGTTTTCTTCCAGCAGGTCGCGAAGGCCGTTGCGGGAGTAAAAACGTTCACCGTTGTATTCGATGGTAAGGCCGGAATTCAGAAAAGTATAGTTTTTTATCATATTCACCACATAGTCGCTGATGTAGTGAAAACTGCTGAAAACCTCAGGATCGGGTTCGAAAGTTACCAGTGTACCGTTTGGTTCATCAAGTCCGGTTAATTCTTTTTCACCGGCAATAATTCCCTGGCTGAATTCAATTTCTTTTGCTGCGCCCTCACGAACAGAGCGAATGGTAAATTTCGATGACAATGCGTTTACTGCCTTAATTCCAACACCATTTAATCCAACTGATTTTTTAAAAACTTTTGAATCGTATTTTGCCCCGGTATTCATTTTGCTGGCTACATCAAGAAGTTTGCCCAGCGGAATTCCCCGGCCAAAATCACGCACAGTAACCTTATCTTCTTCAATTTTGATGGTTATTTTTTTTCCATGCCCCATCATAAACTCATCAACCGAGTTGTCCATTACCTCTTTAAGCAGCACAT
The DNA here is from genome assembly GCA_036350775.1 of Mariniphaga sp. Lineage (GTDB taxonomy): Bacteria > Bacteroidota > Bacteroidia > Bacteroidales > Prolixibacteraceae > Mariniphaga. The sequence goes on along the minus strand of JAZBNQ010000557.1, from coordinate 8,307 downwards.
AAATGCCATCGTCAGATGCTGTTCCGTCGCCCAGTTTGCCAATATACATACCGGGCCGTTTCCGGATATGTTCCTGCCAGTCGAGTGTCCGTATTGTTCCTTCGTCGTAATTCGGAGTCATATTTTTCCTGAATTTTGGCACAAATATAACCAAAACAGCGCTGTTTTGTGCCGGCAAGATATCACCAAAAACTAACAACCTAAGGTTGAAAAGTTTAGCCTGAACTATAGGTGTATATTATGGTTTGGATAAAAAGTCATTTGAAATTTCACAAAAAATAGTTGAAAAGCAGATTTATAGGTTCTCTGTATCTGCTTTTCCAAATTTGAATTAGAAATTCTGCTAAACAGTTCTTTCTATGTTCCAGACAAACGCTCTGACACCTACTTCTTCGTGTATTTTATCCAGTTTTTTAACGGCATCGAGCAATTTATCTACTTTTTCATCCGGAATTATGGTAAGGGCAGCCGAGTTCATTTCGGGCCAGGTATGTGTACCCATGCGTGGCTCTCCGGTTTCAGATCCCCTTCCTTTGACATCGGCAAACCAGGTAAATCCTCTAATTTCCAATTTATCGAACATGTATTCCACGCGTTCGGTGTTGGCCTGGTTAAAAACTATCATTACTGCTTTCATTTTTTTTCTTTTTTACTCCATAAAACGGAATTGTTTTTCAACTTTCTTCTTTTTATCACGCTCGCCATGGTGGGCCATAAGTCCATACATTACCGGAACAATAACCATGGTTACCATAGTAGAGAATACCAATCCTCCAATAACAGTAATTCCCATGGGCCGCCACAATTCAGCACCTTCGCCGGTACTGAGTGCAAGCGGCAACATACCCAAAATAGTAGTTGCGGCAGTCATTAAAACCGGGCGCAAACGTGATTTTCCGGAAACGGCGATAGCTTCATAAAGCTCCAGTCCACGGTCGCGCATAAGGTTGGTAAAGTCGATAAGAACAATACCGTTTTTTACCACAATACCAATTAACAGGACCGCACCAAGTGCAGCAACGAGGCTTAGGGTGGTACCGGTAATGAAAAGCGCCAAAATAACCCCTGTAAATGCAAACGGAATTGAAAACATGATTACAAACGGCATGGTAAACGATTCGAATTGGGATGCCATTACAATAAATACAAGAATGAGACTGATTACCATCAACAATCCCAAATCCATAAACGACTCCTGCTGGTCTTCGTAAGCCCCGCCCACATTAAGTAACACTTCCTGCGGAATTTCAAGTCCTTCCAGTTTTGTATTTATACGGTTAGCCAGTTCACCCAATGCTATGCGATCGGGTTTGGCAGAAATGGTTACAACACGTTCGCGCCTTTTGCGCTCTATATTTGGCGGCGACCAGTATTCCTTTATTTCACCCAGTTCTTTGAGCTTAATCCGGCCTCCTGTTGGAGTAACAACGGTAAACTCTTCAAGATCGGTAAGTGAACTTCTGAATTCCTCTTTCAGCCTGACACGAATATCATATTCTTCTCCCTCTTCTTTATATTGTGAGGCAACCATTCCGCTTACACGGTTTCTGATAATGGATGAAACCTGCGAAGTAGTAAGTCCGTGCAGAGCAAGCTTGTCGCGGTCGATCACAAACTGCAATTCGGGCTTGTCGGTTTTGCGGCTCACCTGAACATCGATAGCCCCCTCAACAGTTTCAAGCCTTTTCTGAATCTCTCCGGCCAATGCATTGGTTTGGTCAAAATCAAATCCATAAACTTCAACATCTACGGTATTGGTAGTACCACCCATTCCCTGGTTTGAAGTGGAAACAGTGAAATTGATTACTTCGGGCAAAGCAGCAATTTCTTCGCGTAATTCAGCAGCAATATCCCAAACTGACCGTTCACGGTCCTCCACGTCTGAAAGGCGCATCATAAAATTAATCAGGTTTGAACCGGTAGTTGTAAAAAGAGAAAACATGCCTCCTTCGTCATCAGAACCGGAAGAAGCAGCCATAACCTGCACTTCAGGAAATTTTTCCCGAATTACATTTTCAAGATAACGTGCTGTTTTAATGGTTTCTTCTACCCGTGTACCCGTCTGGAGTTCAATTTCTGCCTGAATACTGCTTTCATCCGACTCGGGCATAAAATCAGTATGAACAAATTTCATCATAAAAATTGATCCAATAAAAATGGCCAAGGCGAAAAGTAAAGTAAATAATTTGTGCCTGAGCGCCCAGCGCAAGGTTTTTTCATAAAAATTATCGAGAAAGCCCAACCCTTTTTCAATGGTGTTTTCATAACTCAATGCACCCGGATTTTTCTTTTTCGGGCGCAACCTCAAAAATTTGGATGCAAGCATTGGTGTAAGCGAAATTGCCGCAAGGGTTGATGTTACAACGGTTATGGTTACAATCCAGCCCAGTTGGTTAAAAATTACACCAGTCATCCCTCCAACCAATGTTAGCGGGAAAAATACGGCTACTACCACCAGTGTAGTAATAATTACGGCCAGCCACACTTCGTTTGTGGCATAAATGGCAGCTTCGCGTGGAGTTGCCCCACGCTCAACATGCCGGGTAATATTTTCGAGCACAACAATGGCATCGTCAACCACCATACCAATGGCAATGGAAAGTGAGGTTAATGAAATAACGTTTATGGAACTCCCGGTTACAAAAAGATACAGAAATGCCACTATCAAAGAAATTGGAATGGTAAGAACAATAATAAACGTTGCCCGCCACCTTCCGAGGAAAAACAAAACCACCAGCACAACAAACATTAAGGCATACAAAAGAGTTTGTGACAAGTTGTTAACCGAACCTTTAATGAATTCCGAAGTATCCATAATCAGGTTAATTTCAACATCGGGAGGAAGTGTTTTTTGCAGTTCTTCGATATTTGCCCGTACTTCGCGTGCTACTTTTACCGTATTGGCGCCCGACTGTTTCATCACAAACATGCGGAGGCCGGTTTCTCCATTAATTTTTTCGTCAAGCGAAAGGTCTTTTATAGAATCGCGCACTACTGCCACATCACGAATATAAACCGGTTTCCCTGCCATATTTCCAACGACAAGGTTTTCTATGCGCGAACTGGTACTGAATTCACCCTGTACCCGCAACTGGTAATCGATTTTTCCCATTTTAATATTTCCCGAGGGCAGGTTCATGTTTTCAGCAGCAATGGTGTTACCAATTTGCTCAACAGTAAGGTTATAGGCCTCAAGCAACCGGGGATCGGAATCGACATAAACCACCCGCCGGGGAGCACCCATCAACCCAATAGAACCTATTCCTTCAATGCGGTTCAGCGGATTCACAATTTTTTCATCCAGAATTTTTTCCAGACCTGGATAACTTTCCTGAGCGGTAACTGCATAAAACACAATGGGCATCATGCTGGTATTAAACTTGAATATCTGCGGCCGTTCAGCACCTTCGGGTAAAGTATTGATCACAAAATCAATTACATCCCGAATATCGTTGGTGGCTTCATCAAGGTTGGTTTCCCAGTCAAATTCAAGGTTAATTACCGAAAGGTTATCGGTTGATGTGGATGTAATCTCTTTCAAATCATCCACCGAGTTCAGGGCATCTTCAATGGTTCGTGTAACATTGGTTTCAATATCGCTGGCGTTTGCTCCCGGGTAAGTCGTCATTACTGAAATAAACGGCGGGTTCATTTCCGGGTAAAGATCAACAGGAATTTGCACCAGCGAATAAATACCCATTACCACAATAGCCGTAAATATCATAAAAGTGGTAATCGGCTTATTTACTGCATTTTTATATATACTCATATTCTTTTCTTTTTAATGAAGAATTTTGGAGGTTTTTACTGAACTACTTTAACCGAAACGCCATCGAGCAACCTGGCCTGGCCACTGATTATAATTTTATCACCCGGATTAAGGTCATCCGAAAACACTTCAATATTGTCGTCGTACCTTTTTCCTATAGTAACTTCTATTCGTTTGGCAATTCCATTCTCTTCCACAAAAATGTACCGGTCGTTTGATCCCTGCATTTTCAAAACGGCAATGCTTGGCATCAAAATGGCTTCCTCCTTGTCAAGGTCAAGTGTAACACGAACAAACATGCCGGGCCTGAGCAAATTTTGATTATTGCTGATTTCCAACTCTGCATTAAATGTACGGTTTGTTGGATCGATGGTCGGGTGAATCCGTTCAATTCTGCCGGAAAAATTCCGATCGGGATAAATATCCACCTTAATTTCAGTTTCCATTCCGGTTTTTACCTGTGGAAAATATTTTTCAGAAAGCGGAACCAATGCTTTTAACCGGTTTATTTGAACAAGAGACAGAACGGCCGCTTTCCCGGCCTGAGTATTTGGTGCACCGGAATACATTTCTCCCGGTTCGAAATACCTTCCTGAAATTACTCCCGCGAAAGGAGCCAAAAGCCGGGTGTTCTCTTTAAGAAATTCCACGTTCGATTTAGCCACTTCGTATTGGGTTTTCAACTGGTCGTATTGTTGCTGGGCCACACTTCCGTATTTGGCCAGTGTGTCCATGCGCCTGAAATCAACTTCAAGGTTTTTAAGCTGCACTTCGGCCTGATGCAGTTGGGTCCGATCCATTTGAACCAGCAAATCACCTTTTGAAACCCGATCGCCAACATCGGCAAAAATTGCTTCAATACGCCCGGGAGAAGCCGGAACCAAATGAACTTCTTCATAAGCCGCCAGTGTTGCGGGGTATTCAACAGAGCGGGCTACAGTTTGCATCTGAAGTTCCATAACCCTTACAGCTTCTGTTTTATCAGCGGTATTTTCAGCCTGACCTGCAGCTGATTCTTCTTGTTTGGGAGTGCAGGCACTTAAAACGGCAATTGCCAGAATTAATGCGGCAGTCAATTTTTTAATCTGTTTCATCATTATCGTCTTAATTGTTTATTATTTTTCCGGTTAGTGTATTCAATGCATTTTGTGCCTGCAAAACTTCAAGCATAGCAGTGAGATGCTCCGACTCGGCTTGCAGATAGTTATTGTCGGCAGTGGTTAATTCCAGACTCGAAATCATGCCCTGTTCATATTTCCTGCGCAGGTTTTGATACACCTCGCGCGAAACTTCCACATTTTTATTTTGAACCTGGTAACTTTCAATGGCGCTTCGCAAATTAAACTGAAGCTGTTTAAACTGTATGTCCAGTTGCTCTTCCATCAGCGCTTTGTTGTTCTGCATGGTTTCCAAATCAATTTTTGCCTGCCTTACTTTTGCGCGTCGTTCTCCGCTCGAAAAAACAGGAATATTCATTTGAAAACCAACCATGTGCCTTGGCGACATATCGAACGCCGGTTTCAGTATTTTTTCGGTATAATTGTAGTAGCCCGAAATGGTAGGTAAATAACCCGCCTTTTGCATGGATATTTGTTTTTCAGTTATTTCTTCCTGAACTTCAAGGAGCTGAAAGTCCAGATTTTGTTCCGGAACAAAGGAATTATCTATTCCGCTTACCGGGTTTTCACCTAAAAAATCAGCTAATGTCTGGGTAAGTTCAAGCTCTGTTTCGGCAGTTACCCCAAGTTGAACACGCAACAGGTTTTTGGCCATTTCATATTGCCGTTCGGCTGAACGAACTGCATTGGTCAGCGAGTTTACCTGCACCGAAAGCTGGTCTAGTTCAACTTTTTCCATCATGCCAACACGCACAAGTGGCTCGGTTTTTTTATAAACTTCGGTCAGGTTTTTAACGTTCGATTCCAGAATTTTTAGTGATTCTTCGGAAATTAAAACCAGGTAGTAACTCTCCACCACCTGGCTTAAAACATCCTGCTCGGTTTTAACCCGGTTTTTTTCAGAAAGTTTTTTGGCCAGTTTTGCCGTTTGAATGCCAACAATGTAACCGCCGTTAAAAATTAACTGCCCAACCTGCAGATTAAAGTTGCTGGTTGGCTTAATTGGAATTTTTGATGGCGGCATGTTTTCATCAAACTGGATGCTGATTTCGGCTCCCATGGCATTGGAATAATCGGCCATAGCATTTACCTGCGGCAAACCGGCTGCAATTGCAGCCCAAAGTTGCTCTTGCGACTGATCAATTGCAAGCCCTGAATTTTTGATGGTGCGGTTGTAATTGAGGGCATGTTCTTTGGCAGCTTCCAGGTCAAGCGAAAGCTTTTCCTGCGAATGCACTGTTCCAAAAAACATCAATCCCAAAAAAAACGTAAAAATCTGTTTTCCTCTCATGACAAATTGTTTAATAATCTTTTTATCTGAATCCATATTTCAAAAATATTTTCCTTTGGGTTAATTCGAAAGTATCGAATCAATGAGTTCAATTCCTTTTTTTGTAGAAATTCCCCGCATAAAATTTATGGTAAGGCTCTGAAAAACATCAGCATAACTATATTCATCGCGTGGAAAAACCTTTTCGTCGGCCAGCAGGTTCATTTGTTCATGAAAAAGTTTAGCCACAATAGGAATATTAATTTCCGACCTGAAAAAGCCTTCGTCTATTCCTTTGTTCAATAATTCCTTCGAAAGATCGAAAGCTTCCTTTTCGTTGTTTTTCCGCAGGTTTTCCCAGGCTTTTGGGTAAAGTTTTTCCATATCGCGAAAAAACACCGGATTTATAGCATTCATGGCTTTAATTCCTTCCTTCATAAAGACAAAAATAGTTTCAACAACATTTTTCGAAGAATGGTATATTTCTTCATTTCTGCCCTTGTGTTTCTGCCTTAGCATTTCGAGGCAACTATAAACCAAAGCCGATTTGTCTTTAAACGCTTCATATACCGTACGTTTCGACATTCCCATTGCAGCGGCAATGCCATCCATGGTAACATTGCGTATGCCAAACTGTAAAAACTGGTTTGTTGCTTCTTCAATAATTCGTTCGCGAATTTCCATATAAAAAATTTATGGGCGCAAAGTTAGAAGAAAACTCAAAACACGCTGAAAGTTTTCTGCGAAATAAGTGATTTTACCGGTGAAAACAGAAATTGATACAAAATGTGTGTATATTGAGAAATCGTGGGCTTCACTTCAAACGAAACCCTCGCTAAAAAAAGAGAACCATGAAGCAAAAAGTGGCACTTGCACTTGGAATTTGCGGGTCACCTGGCCTGGCTCAATTTGGAGTTATTAAGGAACTGGAAAAACAGGTGAATTTTAATTTAACTGTTTGTTTTGGATTTTTTTAAACCTTTAGAATTGTCAGTTAACTCACCAATAAAATAATCAATCATTTTACACAGCGAATGTTTTGTGATTTCGCTATTTTCAGAAAGCATAATTTTATCCATATTTTTATTTTCAAACAGCATGTTGATTCCTGTATATTTGCCGGTGAATGACATTCCAACCGCTATCATTCTTTCCAGCGAATTCATACTTGTTTTTTTCAATGATTTGTCCAGAATAATTTTCATGGGCAGATGCCTGTTTATGCACTCAGCAATGGTTTCGTTTTTAACACCTTTTTTTGCGGTTAAATTGATTACCCGCGGCAAGTCATTTATTTTCAGTAGATTAATCAACACATCGACTACCCTGTTAATTGGGATGAGGTTTTGCGTGCCGTTGGGGTCCACCTTTATTCTCAATGTGTTGTTGGGATGCAAACTAGCAATATTATAGAGGCGTTTGGCTAAATCGAAAATGCCATAATTGGTTCTGGTAACACCGGTTTTATTGTTTCCAACAACCTGCGACAACCTTACAACATAACCGTTTAACCTTCCGGATTCAATGTGCTTCTTCATCACATTTTCGGCAACCCGTTTCGATTGTTCGTAATAATTCCTGAAATGTGATTTCTCTTGCTCAGGGTAGAATTTTTCCTCAAACAAGCTTGAAAATTTGCCACATGAATAAGCGGTGCTAATGAAAATAAACCGTGAATACGGCTCTGCATATTTTTGAAAAAACCGAATGGAATTTTCCAGTCCGTCAACGTTTGTCCTGAATATTTTTTCCCTGTCTTTTGCACTGAATTTAAGGCAGGCAGCAAAATGAAAAAAAATAACATTACCGGAAAAAATGGTCTCAGCCTCCTTTTTAGCAAGAGAATAATCTTCTGCCAGTAAGGAGTAACTGAATATTTTTAAGTTATTGTAATTTAATCTTTTACCGGGGTTTGTTTCCTCCAGAATTTGATACATGCGTTGTTGTGCTGTAAGTTTTTTCCCATTTCTTACCAATGCCACAATTTCATAATCGCGTTTAAGGAGTTCCAGAATAAAATTAGAAGCCACAAAACCATTAGCTCCATTTACTATTATTTTTTGCATTTGTTCGTGTTTCTTTTTCATTTTGGCCTTAAATTATAAATATAGCACAGAATGAACAATTATTAAGATAAGGAATGATACTAA
>JAZBNQ010000556.1:0-4440 GCA_036350775.1 Mariniphaga sp. | reverse complement strand
TTGGAAAAACTTAAATACCTTCAGGATTGTGAAGTCCACCTCACCCATATCCCAACTCCCGGCGATGAAGCCGGATTACGAAAATTGAAAGTAAACCTGACATGCGATCCGGAATATTCAGGCAAAAGCCTTTTTATGAGCTGAATATCTGATTTAATCGAACAATCCGGGCAAGAACAATGAAAGTGCCGGAATGTAGGAAACAAGCATCAAAATAAGAATACTTACCAAAAGAAACGGAAATCCTGCCTTTGCAACTTTTTCCATTGAAACTTTACCAATGCCCGAAGCCACAAACAAACAGACTCCTACCGGGGGTGTGTTCAGTCCGATTATCAGGTTCAACACCGCAATTACAGAAAACTGAATGGGATCGATTCCTACCGAAACGGCAACATTCAGCAAAATTGGATAAACAATTAAAAGGGCAGCAATGGTTTCCATAAACGACCCGATTATTATAAGCAGAATATTAATGAGCAGCAAAAGCAAAAATTTGTTCTGGGTAATGGTAAGCAACCATTCGGCAAGGTTTTGCGGTACCTGTTCGCTTATCAGAATCCAGCCAAAAAGATTGGCAAAACCAACCAGCAGCATCAGCGAAGCCGTAGTTCCTGCCGAATTAGTCATGACTGAAAAAAAACTTTTCCAGTTAAGTGTTCTGTAAAATAAAGTACCAATTAAAATGGCATACAAAACAGCCACAACCGAAGCTTCGGTGGGTGTAAAAACACCGCCGATTATTCCGAAAAGAATCAGAAAAGTCATCAGTAAAGCCCAGAATGCGTGAATAAAACCTTTGCCCCGCTGTTTCCAGGAAGCTTTTGGTTGTTTGGGATGGTTTTTTCTGATGGAAATGGAATAGGAAACAATACCCAAACCGATGGCCAGCAAAATTCCCGGAATGGCGCCGGCAAGAAATAATTTCCCAATGGAAATCCCGGTTAACGATCCTGCAATAATCATGGGCAAGCTGGGTGGAATAATGGGGCCAATGGTAGAAGAAGCAGCAGTTACGGCGCAGGAAAAATCTGCATCGTAACCTTCCTTTTTCATGGCAGGAATCATCACCGAACCAATGGAAGCCGTATCGGAAATTGCGGTGCCGGAAATGCCGGAAAAAATCATGGAAGCACCGATGTTGGCCAGCGAAAGTCCTCCCCTGATGTGCCCCAACAGGTTGTTGCTGAAGCGTATAATGCGGTCGGTCATGCCGCAACTGTTCATTAAATTGCCGGCCAGAATAAATCCGGGAATACTGAGCAGCACAAAAACATCAATTCCGGAATACATTTTTAACGGAATGATAACCAGCGGAATCCCTTCGAACAGAATATAAGTGAACGTTGAAATTCCCAGGGCAAATGCAATGGGAAAACGCAGGAACAACAAAACGAAAAAAACTACAAATAACAGCCAAATCATACTATTTTCCCTTTAATGAATAATAAAGATTTGCAATCGTAAAGAGGATAACCGACAGCCCGATAAGTGTAATGCTGATAAATACAAATCCCATGGTTATTTGCAGGGCAGGCGAAAGTTCGTCCATTCCAAGTTGTACAAATCTTACGCTGTGTACAGTTAAAATGATCGCAAAAACAATAACTGTTACATCCGTAAAAATATTCAGCCATTTATTTAGCTTCCCGGTCAAATATTTGGTAATCAAATCGAGCCGGATAAAATCGCCGTTTTTAATTCCTATGGCGGTGCCAAACCCAACGGAATAAACAAAAAATATACGTGCGGCTTCTTCTGTCCAGTGTGGTGCACTTTCCAGAAAAAACCGGGCAAAAACTTGTATGGTTACTGCCGTAATCATGGCCACCAGGCTAATTAAAGCGCCGGCTTTAAACAGTTTATAAATCAGTTTCATCGGTTTCATTTTCAATTCCCAGTTCTGTAATTTTTTTATACAACGGTCTGTAGGTTTCAGGCAGGGCTTCAAGCACAGCAGCTTCAGCTTTTTTCCTGAATGCTTCAATATCCGGCTCAACAAACTGCATTCCCTTATCTTCCAGTTGATGCCGCAAAAGTTCTTCCTGTTTTACAAATTCCTTTTCGTGGTAGTGCTGCATCAGTTTTCCGGCCTCCAGAACCTTTTTCTGCAAGTCTTCGGGAAGCGACTGAAATTGTTTTTCGCCAATGACCACATAAATCCAGCTTGTTACATGGCGGGTAAGATTCAGGTATTTTTGCACTTCATAAAGGCCTGCGCTATATATCAGTGCAAACGGATTTTCCTGTGCCTCCACCGTTCCCTGCTGCAGTGCAGTAAAAACCTCGGAAAAAGTCATAGGCGTGGGTTTGGCTCCAAGTGCCTGCCAAACCTGAACAAAAAGCGGAACATTGGGTACCCGCAGAATTATTCCGGCGAGGTCTTCGGGTCGGGTTATGGGCCGGTTTGAAGTCAGGTGCCGCGGCCCGCGCTCGAAATAACCAACGGGCCTGACACCAATTTTACGAATCATTTCATCAGCAATTTCCTCACCTATTTCTCCTTCAACCACCTGCTTAAGATGCTCGGAATCGCGGATAAGATAGGGCACTGCTAAAAGTGCTGTGATGCCCGCCCAGTTTTGCATGCTTTCGCCGGTAATGGTCATTTCCACAACACCTGCCCTGATGCTGCGAATCATATCCAGTTCCGGGCCAAGCTGTTCGGCAGGGTGCACTCTCACTTCAATTCTACCTTCGGAAATTGAATCGAGAACATGGGCAAAATGCAGCGCCGACCTGTGCCAGATATCCTGCTCATTGGCCTGGTGGCCCAGTCGCAAAATATATTCAGGGCCTTCTCCGGAATTCCGGCAGGAGGTTAAAAACACACAAATCAAAAGACAAACAGTAAAAACTTTCATGCAGGTTTCGTTTCACAGTTCCACTTTTATTAAAAGCTACCTGGTTGGTTGAAGGCTAAAATTAGGATTTTTATTAAAACAGAACCACTCCTTCAACAAAGAGTGGTTCTTATTATCAAAAATAATCTATGGAAATTTGTTTAACAGGCCAATTCCCAAGCCTTTTTATTCTTCTTATTTTTTATGCTTCTTTCAAATTACTTTATAACCAGTTCCGATAATATACCGTAACCTTTAAATTCGTTTAAACGTCCAGTATACTCCTGAAATTTAGAACGGCTGTTTTCAAGTTCTTTCATGCGTTCCCAGTCAGTCAGGGCACCGTTTTCATCTCCAAGTTCATAGCGGCAAATTCCCCGGAGCATCAGTAATGATTCATCTTTAGGCAAATACCTTATACCGGCATTAAAATGTTTAATGGCTTTTCCCGGCTTGCGAAGTACCAGCAACTGCCTGCTGCCTTTATCAAAATGTATTTTTGCCTTTTTATAAAAATCAGTAGGTTCCAAATCTTTAAACTCATTCCATTTAAATACGACGCTTACTTCTGTTCTCATAGGAACAATTTTCTTGTCAATCTTACCGGGTGACCACATGCCACTGGTCTTTTTTAAAAGGCTGATAACATGTGCATCAATTTCAGGCGACAAACTGTTTATTACGTAAAATGCAGTCAGTTGCCCTTCGGGAGTAACTACAAATTCAACAACCTCAGTACCTTCTACTCTTTGTTTGATACATTCTTCGGGATAACAGGCGCAACCCCGCAAATAATCATTTAAAGATGCACAGGGTTTGCCCTGTGTGAGCATTTCGAAATTCTTCCCGTTGAATTCGGGCTGGGTCACTTCATCCTGGCCGGGATTTAAAATTCTATCCTGGCCTGTTGCCATGGCAGAAAATACCAGGCACAATGCAAATAAAAAAATTGTCTTCATGGCTTTGAAACTTTGGTTAAACAATTGAACTATTTTCATAACTCAAAGTTCCGGTAAAAAGGCATGCAATACATAGCAAGTATATTGCAATAGGTTTAACTTATTTAGAAAAGTTTGTACTTATTTTTCAGGAATTGAAATTATATTGCAAAGAGGATATTTCCGAAAAAACAAGGTGCAGAATGGAAATTATCGAATCAGACATCCGGTTGAATCAGGTTCTGATCCTCGAGCCATTTTTTAACACGTTCGTGTTCTTTTAAATATTTGATTTGCAATTCGTTTACAAATTCTTCAAATCTTTTATCTCCCCTCAAATTGTCAAAAAGAGGATCTATTTGAACCAAAATTGCAAACCAATGTGGAAATTGTTCTTTTTTTAAAAGAATCTCTAAATTTCCATAAGCTTTTTTCTTTTCTCCACGAAAAGCCTGAACACCTGCCAAATCATAATGCGCATAATCAGAATAATTCCGGTTTCCCTCTATTGCTGTTGTACAAATTTTTACTTGCAGATCAAGATAGTAATCAGCCATAGCAGAATCTCCATTCATGTAAAATGAATATCCCATGCGGTGTAAATTATGAAATTGAAAGCCAAATTCATTACTTTGAATATCAAGAATACGGGCAATTTT
>JAZBNQ010000555.1:0-2101 GCA_036350775.1 Mariniphaga sp. | reverse complement strand
GAGGAACTCACTGCTCCTGAGTTTATTCGGGCAGTGGATAAAAGCTCCAAAACCTGTATTATTCCTATTGGCGTTATGGAAAAGCATGGTGCACAACTTCCACTTGGTACCGATTTGTATCTTGCCCGCGAATATGCATTACGTGCTGCTGAACAGGAATATACCGTGGTTTTTCCGTGGTACTATTTCAGCCAGATTAATGAAGCCCGCCACCAACCGGGAACCATTTCTTACAGTCCGGAGTTAATTTGGAAAGTATTGCAGGAAACGCTGGATGAGCTGAACCGAAATGGATTTGAAAAAATTATCCTGGTAAACGGACACGGTGGAAACAATGCATTTTTGAATTATTTCGGAATGGCCCAGTTGTCGCAGCCGCGCAACTACACGCTTTATTGGTTCAGACCTGAACGAAGCCGCGAAGTTCGTGAGAAAGCAGAAGCTCTAACCCAACAGGATCGGTTCGATTCGCATGCAGGAAACAGCGAAACCTCTATGATGGCGGCTGCTCAGCCTGATATAACTTATCCTGAGCGTTCAGTACAACAATCGGGTGTTGATCAGCAACGGATGAAACACCTCGAATATATTTATACCGGAATCTGGTGGTATGCCAGTTATCCAAACCATTACGGAGGCGACGGTTCAAAAGCCAGTGCTGAAGCAGGTGAATTGCTGATTAACGAAACGGTTGACCAACTTGTGAAAATGATTCGGCAGGTGAAAGCGGATGATGTAGTTCCTGCATTACAAAAGCAGTTTTTCGAAGAATCAGAAAATCCGCTGAAAACGAAGCAGTAATTGCGGGTGAAGCAATACCTAAATCGCTTATTTGGGATGCCACCTTAAGAAAGGAACCGTATTATTCGAAAAGAATGGTTCCTTTTTTATTTCAGACAAAAATATCTTTTCTTTGTGCCAAAATTAGTTGGGATGGGAAAGAAGCGCGTGAATGTGGTTACGATGGGATGTTCGAAAAACCTGGTGGATTCGGAGGTTTTGCTGAACCAACTGGAGCGGGGAAAGTTTGAAGTAGTGCACGATTCGAATGAAACCGGTTTCGATGCGGTTTTTGTGAATACCTGCGGTTTTATTCACGATGCCAAACAGGAATCCATCGATATGATTTTGGATTACGTGGATGCCAAAAAAAGAGGCGATATCGGAAAACTGTACGTGATGGGCTGCCTTTCCGAACGCTATCAAAAAGATTTGGAAAAAGAAATTCCCGAGGTGGATCGCTATTTTGGCAAATTCGATTTGAAAGCCATGGTGGATGAACTCCAGGTGAATTATTACCCGGAATACATTTACGAACGAAAAATTACCACCCCTTCACATTTTGCCTATCTGAAAATAGCCGAAGGCTGTAACCGCTCGTGCGCATTTTGTGCCATTCCCATGATGACTGGCCGCCATAAATCACGAACAATTGAAAGCCTGGTGAAAGAGGCAAGGTACCTTGCCAAAAAGGGAGTTAAGGAAATTTTGCTTATTGCGCAGGAACTTTCGTACTACGGAATTGATATTTACGGGAAAAACCGGTTACCCGATTTGATAAACCAGGTTTCTGAAATTGATGGAATTGAATGGATTCGGTTGCATTATTTGTATCCTACCAAATTCCCGTACGAGATTTTACCCGTGATGCGCGATAATCCGAAGGTGTGCAAATACCTTGATATGCCTCTTCAACACATTGCCAACCCGGTTTTGAAAAATATGTTGCGCTACGTTACCCGCGAAGAAACTGAAGCATTAATTAAACGAATTAAAGAAGAAGTGCCCGGTGTGATTTTGCGTACTACCATGTTGGTGGGTTTCCCTGGAGAAACGGGAGCTGATTTTGAAGAACTGAAGCAGTTTATAATCGACACCAAATTTGAACGACTGGGCGTTTTTACTTATTCCCATGAGGAAAATACTTATGCTGCCAAAAAATTTAAGGACGATGTTCCGGAAGAGATTAAACAGGCCCGTGCCAATGAAATTATGGAAGTTCAGCAGCAGATTTCGGCTGAACTGAACCGGCAAAAAATCGGACAATCTTTTAAGGTGATTATCGATCGGAAAGAAGATGATTATTTTGTAGGGCGCACTG
>JAZBNQ010000554.1:0-8789 GCA_036350775.1 Mariniphaga sp. | reverse complement strand
GGGCGCCCGGGTTAAACCAGGATGCGTTTGTACCATTTCCAATAAGAAGCAGAAACTTCTGACTGGTGGCATTTCCTTCCCGGATAAAACCAAACCCGCTTGGTTTGTCCGACGGACTTGTTGGTTCAGCCGGCCCAATGGAAAGGATTCCTGCCCTTGTATCTGAGGCATCAATTTTTAACCAGAAACTGGCGCTAATTTCTTTCCCTGTGGTAAGCCCCGAAGAAGGAAAAGTTAAATATGAATCTGCTGCACCTGTATAAGCTTTTCCTCCCTGAATACCATCTCCAAAACCTGGAGTGCCAACTGTTGTTGCAAGTTGCAAGTTGTTCATTTCCCTGAACTCGCTGTTAAATGGCATATAAAATATTTCGCCTGCATATTGGGGAACATAGGGTGGCGCTTTGGAAAAATTTACATTTTTTGTGGTAGATTTTCCTTCGAGATCGTTGGCAGTTATAGCAAGTACGTGAGATCCAGTAGTCACATTATCGTAGGTGTATTTTTTTATAGCCACACGATAATCTAAAAATTCATTATAACTGGCTATTTCAGTTCCGTCAATTGATACTGAAATAGAGCCAATTTCAATGTCATCCCTTACTTCAAAATCAATAGTAAGCGATGCAACTGCATCGTTGGTCTGAAGTTCGTACCCCTCAGGAGGAAACTTTACGGTTACCTGCGGGGCCGTTTCATCGGCCCCCGGTTCAACTTTCGATATATCATCGATATAGTTTTGCGTACATGCACCGGCCACCAAAACGGCCAGTACAAAAAATAATATTCTGTTTATGGTTTTCATCGTATTCATTTTTTAGTCATTTCCTTCTGTCAGTTGCGGTAATTCAGCCACCTGATCTGCCGGGAATGGCAAATAGGCTTTATCCATAGTAAATGTTTTGCCTTCGTGGCTCAGTTCTGCGGTATTTTCAGTTCTCACCATATCGTAAAAACGAATACCCCATTCGGTAGCCAATTCGGCAAATTTTTCATCCAGAACATCTTGAGTTGAAACGTTGCTCAGGTTAGTCAGTCCGGCTCGTGCCCTAACCAGGTTCACTGCCTGGTCTGCCGTCATTGATACACTGCCTGAAGCTCCTCTTGTGAGTGCTTCGGCATGCATCAGCAATATTTCGGAATACCGGATAACAATGAGGTTTTTATTGCTGCCAAATCCTGTTCTTCCCGGAATCAGCTCAGTTGAAGGCTGCACAAACTTGCCACTTACAAAATTAAGGCGGGCATTGTTGTTGAATATGTCTCCTTCCCGGTTCGTGTTGGTAATCCATTCAGGAATAGAACCGTATTCATTTTGAACCTGTGTAATTCCATCGGGTGTAAATATAACGGAGGTTTCAAGGCGCACAGTTTCTCCGCGGTCGAGCATAAATTTGATGTATTTCATGGTTGGTTCGTAAAATCCCCAACCAGCTCCGGCACCTGCCACTTTGGGTGTCCAGCCTCCAATTCCAAATGGAGCAAAGCCATGTCCGAAACGGTCGCCCTCTCCCTGTTCAAAGTCAGAGAACTGGAATTCAAGAATGATTTCATCATCCAGTTTTCCGGCCTTTTTAAACAGGTGGTAAAAATCACCGGCCAATTCATATTCACCTGAACCAATAATTGCAGATGTTGCATCGGCTACTCCCTGATAATTTTCCATTTCCTGGTAAGCCAAAGCCTGGATGGCAGAAGCTGTGTATCTTGTAATTCCGCCGCGTACGTCCGTCCGCTTATTGGGATGCATATCGGGCAGATTGGGAATAACTTCAGCCATTTCATCCACAATGTATTGCATTACCTCTGATTTTGGGCTAAGCGGCGTGTTCTGAATATTTTCCAGTTGGTCGATAATAATCAGCCCACCGAATGTTCTCGCTATATTGAGGTATAAATAGGAACGGATAACCCTGCATTCGGCAATATACTGGTCTGCAAGGACGTCATTATTGGCAGCAGGCCGGTATTTTTCAATTTCATCCATTGCTGTAAAAACATTCACAACGTCGTTGTAATGCCCTTGCCACACAGCGTTGGCATTCCAATGGCTCGGGAAGTATTTGAACTCATCCTGTTCCTGCATGGGAACCTGGTCACCCGCAGCATTTACATCGTCGCCGCGGATTCCCAAAGTTACAGGTTCTTCCCATCCACGGGTATATAATCCGTGGTAAGCTCCCAACAGAGGGAGAATCATATTTTCGCCAATGGTATAATCGACATCGCTTGTAAAAGTTTCGTCTTCAAATGGTGCATCCAGTTTATCGGTACATCCGATTACTGAAACCATTATTAGTCCTGCAAAAAGTACAGGCAAATTGTTTTTGAATATATTTTTGATCTTCATCTTTTTCAATTTTAGAATTTAAGATTTAGCCCTATTGTGTAAACTGCGGGAACCGGATAAAACTGACGATCGATGCCATTTGGCACTTCGGGATTAAACCCGTTGTATTTAAACAGGGTTAAAGGTCTTTCGGCAGTAATATAAATTTTGGCATCCGGCATTCCCTCGCCAAACAGTTCAGATCCTTTTAAATTATAAGCTAACCGGGCATTTTGAATTCTGAAAAACGCACCGTCTTCAACCAGGTAGTTACTGAAATTTTGATTCCAGCCTCTGCGCAGCCCGGAAGCTGAAGTGTATTTGTTGGAAGTTCCTTCACCGTTCCATAAATTGTTTGCCAAATCAGCATCTATGTTTGTATCGTTGGTCCAGATAATTTCTCCACGCTTGCGATTCAGAATTTTATTTCCGGACTGCCCCATAATGTTCATAGAAAATTCGATGTTTTTATAGGCAAGACCAAATGAACCTCCATAATTAAAAGTAGGAATGTAAGATCCTAAAAATACTTTGTCGTCATCGTCCAGAACATCATTACTATCCTGATCCCTGAATTTGAAATCGCCGGGAACAAGTCCGTTAGCAGAAGCAATGGGGTCGTTGTCAATTTCTGACTGACTTTGATAAATACCTTCAACTTCGTAACCATAAAAAGACATCAATGGTTCACCTATCTGCGATCTTTGGCGGAATTCGGCAGAACCACCATTAATATACGATTGCCCAAAAAGGTCGGTAACTTCGTTTTTCAGAGTAGAAAAATTGACACCAACGTTGTAACTGAAATTATTCGAAACTTTATTGCTCCAGTTCAGCACCATTTCAAAACCCTGGTTCCGAATGGTTCCCACATTTCTCAAAACACTTCCCGACTGAAGTTTCAGGCTTACCGGAATGGCAGCATTTTCAGTGTCGCGGATGTAATAATCTGACTCAATACTTAAATGTCCGTCAAACAATTCGGCTGTTATACCCACATTGGTTCCTGTTACGGTTTCCCATCCCAGGTAACCAAAAGTGCTGGTTGTAACCGAGCCGTTTACCTGTGTATCATCAATGGCAAGATAAACCGGGTTGGTTGTATTTGCACCATCCTGGCGGGCAATTTTGTCATTTCCTAATTGCCCCCAACCTCCTCTTATTTTCAAGTAGTTGATAAAGTTAATTCCCTGGAAAAAGTTTTCTTCAGAAACAACCCAGCCCAATCCAAATGCCGGGAATGTTCCCCATTTTTCCTGATATTTTGAGGTTCCTTCCTGACGGAGTGTAAAATATGCAATGTACCTGTTGTTAAAATTGTAGGAAATCCTTCCAAAGTATGAAATCCCGTATAGCCTTTCAGCGTTATCGTCGGCTGTTTTTGAAGATTGTGACCGGGATTGGCCAATGTACCAGGAATTTTCATTCAACGGAATATCTTCAGCATAACCAGAGAGGTAATCATACCACTCATCACGGTAGGAAGTACCCATCATAGCTGACAAGTTATGATTGCCAAAACTTTCGGTGTATGTCAGGGTGTTATCTATAAACTGATTTGCCACAGTAGTGCGGGAAGATGAAATACTTGAAAGCGGGGAATTAGTGGAATTGGTAATATAATAAGGTAAACCAACATTCCGGCCTTTGATAAACATAAGAGAAACGTTATAGCTGGTTTTAAATTTCAGTTTATCCTGAATTAAATCCACTTCGGTGTATAACCCGGCAAGCGCTTTCCTTATATCCTGCCTGTTTTCGTTAAATGCCAGGCTAATGAAGGGGTTTTGGGAACCACGGTAGCCAATAAGCTGGGCACTTGAATAACGGCTTGGATTAGCCTGCTCGTTGTTAAGAAGCTGTTCATAATTTTCGTCATCGTAAACCGGCAGAACAGGCACTGCATGGTAGGCACTAAACCAGGCTCCATCGTTTGCAATATACCTGGTTCCGTTGCTCAGGTTAAAATTAACTCCGGCCTTAAGCCAGTTATTGGCCTGATGATCAAGTTTGGTTCTTAAATTTAAGCGGTTAAACGAATTATCACCTTCCAGCAAACCGTCTTGCTCAAAATAACTAATACCAAGAGAATAAGAGGTTTTGTCCGTTCCACCCAAAATCGATAAGGAATGGTTTTGCTGTTTTGCATAAGGTTTCATTATTTCAGCATACCAGTCGGTATTTATGTTGGGTACATTCGGATTTATCCTGCTTCTGCCATAACGTTGCATGGCATTTTGGATAAAGCTGATGTCGGCTGCTGAACCGGTCTGGTTGACATAACCCACAAATTGTTCGGCATTAGCCATTTGCAACACATTTTGCGGAACCTGAATACCAATATAACCTTCGTAGTTTATGGTTGACTTCGTATTGAGCGAACCTTTTTTGGTTGTTATTAAAACGACACCATTTGCAGCCCTGACACCGTAAATTGCTGAAGCTGATGCATCTTTTAACACAGACAGGTTTTCAATGTCGGAAGGATTCAGAAAATCAATATTATCGAAATACATACCATCAACCACATACAATGGCGACGAATTACTACTGGAAGGGAAAGAACCGACACCCCTGATTCTCACAGTGGGTTCACCCCCAGGTGAGCCGGCACTTACAATCTGAACACCTGCAACTTTACCCTGCAAGGCCTGCATAGCCTGCCCTGATGGTGTTTTTGAAAGTTCCTCGGAATTTACAGTGGTAATGGCAGAAGTGAGGTCTTTAACTTTTAACTCTCCATAACCCACAACCACAATCTCTTCAAGGCCGATCATGTCTTCTGTTAGTTCCACATTAATAGTAGTTGATCCTTCAACTGCTATTTCTTCTGTTATAAACCCAATGTAGCTAAAAACCAGGGTAACCGGTCCAGGTACTTCAATGGAATAATTTCCGTCAAAATCGGTAATCGTTCCTGTTTGTGTTCCTTTCACCAAAATAGTAACCCCTGGTAGTCCAAGGTTTTGCTCATCAGTTACCTTACCCGTTACAACGAACTGTTGTTGCGCAAATAACATGGTAACCGAAAAAAAGAGAAGGAAGAAAATTGATAATCTTTTCATAGTTCATATTTTATTTCAGTTGTTTTTTCAAATTTCCGTTATTCTTGTATCAAAAAAAAATTACTTGCCTCACTACTGCTTCTCAAATGAAAATGAAGTAATATGCTGACCTCATTTTCACCTCATCAAATTCAATTATTTCAACTTATATAAATGTAATTCAGACACTTAAAAATTATTTATTATTAAAAAATGAAATAAATACAATAATGTTTTTTGTCGAATAATGTAATCAATATCAAAAGGCAGATAAATTAAAATGACATTAAATTGTTTTATTCAATATGATTATTATAATTCACCTGCTTTAATGATTAAAGATACTTCAGTCTGATTTTTATAATGTTACATAACTTTAGAAAAAAGTTACATAATTCACACATTTTCACATCAAACGTAATTTTACTATCTTTTGCCTGACCTAATTTATATGAAAAAATATTTTTCCATATTGCAAATTTTTATCCTCTATGGCGTTTGTCAAAGCTCCTTTTTATGGGCAATGCAACCTGAAACAAGGATAAAAAACTTTGCTAAAAATGAATACAGAGCCGCTAATCAAAACTGGTCGGTTGATGCCGGCCCCAATGGTTTTATGTATTTTGCCAATCATGCCGGATTACTCGAATTTGATGGTACAAGCTGGGAGTTATATAAACTACCAAACCAAACCATCCTCCGCTCAGTAAAAGTAGATTCTGACAGTATTATTTTTGCCGGCGGATACCGGGAACTGGGATATTGGGAAAAAGATACAAACGGAAAATTAAGCTATCATTCATTAAATGAACCTGCCGGTGAACATCTTTCACGAAATGACGAATTCTGGACCATTTGTACTTTGAATGATGAAGTTTATTTTCATTCTTTCTCCAAAATTCTGAAATACAGCAATGATTCCATATTGAGAATAGTGTTTTCAGGATTTGCCAACACCATGAGCAGGGTGGGTGATAAAATTCTTCTGGGTGTGTCGAACCAGGGGGTGTTTACCATTGAAAACAACAAAGCAGTACCTTTTATTACTGATGAACGGTTGCAAAACGTGAGTTTCAGATTTATTCTTCCGTACCATAATGAATAAATTTTGATAGGAACAATTGCCGATGGAATTTTTCTCTGGAACGGAAAAGAGTTAAACGAATGGAAGCCGGGATGGTACGATTATTTTAAAACGAATGAAGTGAACAGAGCGCACATTAATCCAAAAGGAGAACTGTTTATAGGAACAATTGTTGATGGTCTTTTGGTTTTTGACAAAAATGAGCAGCGGATTAAAAATTACAATACGTTAAACGGACTTCAAAATAACACTGTACTTTGGAATTTCATCAGATATTTTCGGTAATACCTGGCTGGCATTAGACAGCGGAATAGATTTTATTTCAGACAACTCAGACAAAGGAATTGAGATTGAAACAATTCCCGGGATAGGTAGTATTTATGATGCAGCAGTTTTTGAAAATAAAATTTACCTCGGAACAAACCGCGGATTGTTTTCAAAAGCATCCGGAACAGGAAATCCTGACTATCAGCTTATACCGGAAAGCTGCGGGCAGGTTTGGAATTGCTCGGTTTTAAACAATCATTTTTTTGTTGGATTTAACCAGGGAGTCCTAAACATTCAAAACGAAAAAATATAACTAATTTCGGCACAGGCAGGAGGTTTTTCCATTAAGGAAGATCACTTCGTTCCGGGACGGCTGATTGAATCTACATACACCAGTATGGTTATTCTGGAACAGAAAAATTCGGTTTACCGCCAAACCGGCATCATTACAGGTTTTTTCGATCTCATCCGCTACATCGAATTCGACCACCTGGGAAATCTTTGGGCCAGCCACATGCACCGTGGAATTTATAAACTTCAGCTTAACTCATCACGGGACAGTGTTGTCAGTACGCATTATTTTGGCGAAAATTCAGTGTTTAAAAAAGACCATTCCATTCATGTTTTTAAAGTTGAGAACCGGATTGTTTTCACCACTGCCGACAAATTATTTACATACAATGATTTGGATGACACCATTGTACCCTTTGATTTTTTAAATGAAGAACTGGGGCATTTTGCTTCGGCACACCGGATTGTTGCTGCACCTGAAAACCACTACTGGTTTATTACCAAAGAAAAAATCGGGCTTTTTCAGATCTCCGGCAATACTGTTAACCTGGTAAAATCCATTCCGAAAAAGGTTTTTTCACCTTATGAAATGATAGATGATTACGAAAATATTTTGCCACTAACTTCCACAAAAGCTATTGTTTGCCTCGAAAACGGGATAGCATATTTTGACGTTGAACAAGCCGACACCTTATCTGAAATTACAAATTTTCAACCCACACTGCGCGAAATCGTACTAACCAGCAACCAGGGTGATCAGCTGAGTTTGCCGGGGAACAAGGAACAAACAGAAATAAGGCACCGGTTTAACAACGTTCATTTGCGTTACGCATTTCCACATTTTACCAACCAGCCCATTTATTTCCAGGCCAGGTTGAAAGGGATAAATCAGGACTGGTCGGCAAAAAAAACAGAACCGGTTTTTACTTTCGACAGGCTCCCCCCGGGTGAGTTTACGTTGCTTGTAAAAGCCACTGATGTATGGGAAAATGAAAGTAAACAGCACCAGCTTTTTATTGAAATTTTACCGCCCTGGTATCTGACCAGTTACGCCCGTGGTGGATATGTTTTGTTGTTTTTATTAATTGTTTTGGGCTTGCAAATTTGGGGAATCAGGAGTACCCGTAAAAAAGAACGCCTCCGGCTTGAAAAAAGAGAAAAGGAGCTTATAAAACTCAGAAACGAAAAACTCAGGAATGAAATTGAGCATAAAAGTAAGGAGCTGGCCAACTCAACCATGTCCATTATTAAAAAGAATGAATTTTTGCTGAAACTAAAACAAACGCTGTCCAAGCACAAGGATCAATTGGGGTCCCGCTATCCTGACAAATATTACATGAGCCTCACCAAAAAAATTGACGAAAACATTTCCAGCCAGGATGACTGGCATTTGTTTGAATCGAATTTTGAACGGGCACACGATCAGTTCCTTAACAACCTGAAAGGGCAATTTCCTGATTTAACTCCCAAAGACCTGCGTTTATGCGCTTTTTTAAGAATGAACCTTTCATCCAAGGAAATTGCGCCTTTGCTAGGGATTTCGGTGCGCGGCATAGAAAACCACCGTTATCGGCTGCGGAAAAAAATGGGGCTGGACCATGATGACAATTTGATTGATATGATACTGAAACTGTAATCTATCAATTAATTTAACGTATAGTTGTACAATTTTCCACCTTCACTACCCACAATCAGGTTTAATCCGGTGTTACTTTCTGAGAGTTTTCCAATAGTAAATTCGCTGTTTCCATGCAAAGGAAAACCCTGGTGCAAT
>JAZBNQ010000553.1:0-8867 GCA_036350775.1 Mariniphaga sp. | reverse complement strand
GTACGGGAAGCCGGTTCCAATCAACGTATCAGCCAGGTTTTTTGCTGTTGAAACCCGGATTACTTTGCCATTTAAAAAGGCCGGGCTGTTTTTCCATGCATAAAACATTTCATCCTGCCCGATTTCGTAAACCACGCCCACCACCAGTTCTTCATTTTCCATCAGTGCAATGCTAACCGAATGCGGCGCAATTCCGTGAATGAAATTTGTAGTTCCGTCCAGCGGATCGATAATCCACTTGTATTTTTCGTTGGCATGCGTTGCCGTTCCTTCTTCGGTAATAAATCCACTTTCGGGAATCAGTTTTTTCAAGGCCTCCACAATTTGGGCCTCGGCAGTTTTGTCCACGTAGGTAACAAGGCTGGCCACGCTTTTTAGTTCAACATCTTTTTCCGAAACTTTTTCGCGTTCATTCCGGATGAAACTGCCTGTTTCCCTTGCAATTTCCTGAACTTGCTGGCAGATTGATTGATAATCTTTGATTTGTTCCATTTCATTCTAATTTTACAGCTACATGCCCATTTGGAAGTATTGACTGTAATTTCACTTCCTGCAATGCGTTAATTAATTCTTCCTTAAAAGATGTTTCAACTTTAATATAATTTTCGGTGAAACCGCTCATGTTTTCCCCGTTTTTTTGTGATTCGAATAAAACGGTTTGACTGGTTCCTAAATGCTTTTCGTAAAAAGCCCTCAGTTTTTTTTCTGAAAGGTTGATGTACATCTGGGTTCGGCGTTTGCGGTCTTCCACATCCACTTTCCACGGAATTTTCAGCGCCTGCGTTCCACTTCGTTCAGAATAGGTAAATGCATGCAACTGCGAAATCTCCAGCCCGTTTATAAAATCGTATGATTCCTGGAAAAGTTCTTCCGTTTCGCCGTTGGTGCCGGCAATAACATCTACGCCAATAAATGCGTGAGGCACCATTTCCCTGATTTTGTTAATGCGTTGGGCAAACAATCCGGTGGAATATTTGCGTTTCATGAGCGACAATACTTCGTCAGAGCCCGATTGCAACGGAATATGGAAATGTGGCATAATGACTTTCGATTCTGCCACTAGTTCAATGATTTCGTCTTTCAGGAGATTTGGTTCGATGGAGCCAAGTCTTAAGCGGTGCAATCCTTTTACTTTTTCCAAAGCCTTCAGCAAATCGAGAAAATTTTCATCAGTGGTTTTTCCATAATCGCCAATGTTTACGCCGGTGAGAACAACTTCTTTGTAACCCTTTTCAACTGCTTTGCGTGCTTCCTTTACCGTATTTTCTATGGAGTCGTTGCGGCTTTTTCCCCGCGCATACGGAATAGTACAAAAGGAGCAGTAGTAATCGCAACCGTCCTGTATTTTAAGAAAACTGCGTGTGCGGTCGCCCCACGAAAATGCTTTGTGGTAGCTTTTTATATCGGCAAGTCGGGTGGTTTTTATTTCGGTGGTTTTGCGTTTTTCGAGGTTGCCGAGGTATGCGGGAATATGAAATTTTTCCTGAGTGCCCAAAACCATGTCAACGCCTTCAATGTGTCCCACTTCTTCGGGTTTGAGCTGCGAATAACAACCAACCACAATAACCATGGCTTTTGGGTTTTTTTTAACAGCCTGCCTTACAATGTTCCTGCTGGCTTTGTCGCCCTGGTTGGTTACCGAGCAGGTGTTGATAACATATACATCGGCCTCCTCTTCAAACCCCACACGTTCAAACCCAACTTCCTTAAAAGCTCCTGCAATTGCAGAGGTCTCAGAAAAATTGAGTTTACAGCCTAACGTATAAAAAGCAGCCTTTTTCCCTTTGTAGTTCATTTAAAATGGTTCTAAATAATCTGCAAAAATAGAAAAAAGCTGCTGAAGAAGAAATGGGTCATAACAGGTTGCTTGCCATTTCGGCAAGGTAACTGCGTTCGCCTTTAACCAGGTTAATGTGAGCAAAAAGGTCCTGGTTCCGCATCCGGTCCGTCATAAATGCCAGACCATTTGATTTCATATCTAGATAGGGTGAATCAATCTGCTGTAAATCGCCGGTAAATACCATTTTGGTTCCTTCGCCGGCACGGGTAATAATGGTTTTTATTTCATGTGGTGTTAAATTTTGTGCTTCGTCTATGATGAAAAATGAGTTGGATAAACTGCGTCCGCGGATGTAGGCCAGCGGTGTTATAACAAGTTTTTCTTCCTTATGCAATTCTTCAATTCTTTGATATTCCTGGCTTCTGGGATTGAAAGCATGTTTTATTACAGAAAGGTTATCGAATAAAGGTTGCATATACGGGCTTATTTTTTCTGATGCATCTCCCGGAAGGTAGCCCAAATCACGATTACTAAGCGCCACAATTGGCCGGGCAAGCAAAATTTGGTCGAAAGATTTGTGCAATTCGATGGCCGCAGCCAGTGCCAGCAATGTTTTTCCGGTTCCGGCTTTTCCAGTAAGGGCAACCAGTTGAATGTCAGGGTCCATTAAAACATTCAGGCTAAATGTTTGCTCCGCATTCCGCGGTTTTATTCCATAAGCGGGCTTTTTTTCAACACGCAAAACCCGGTGATTTTTCGGTTCATAACGTGCCAGTACGCTCGAACTGTTTCCTTTCAGTATAAAACATTCGTTGGCCTCGGGTTGAAATTTCAGATTAAGTTTATCTTCCTGCACTGAACCCTGATCATAAAGCAGGGCAATCAGGTTGTCATCGAAATTTTCAAATGTTTTCAGGGTTTTGTCCAGAACGTTTTCGTCGGTTACCTGGTCGGTTTTGTAATCTTCTGCCGGAATTCCCAGTGATTTGGCCTTCATCCGTAAGTTAATGTCTTTACTTACCAGAATGGTTTTCCTTGTTGAATACGCTTTGGTAGTGTATTCTGCAATGGCCAGAATCCGGTGATCGGGAATGTCTTCCCTGAACGATTCTTTCAGGGCATCTGAAAATGGTTTGCCGGTTTCAATGCGCAGTTTCCCTTTTCCTTTTCCCAGTGATTTGCCGCCGTTAAAGAGTTCGTCGCCTACAATTTCGTCGAGGACTCGCACAAATTCGCGGGCCTGGTAGTTGATTAAATCGTTACCCCTTTTAAATTTATCCAGTTCCTCCAGCACGGTTATCGGAAGGATAATGTCGTTATCCTGAAACTGGTAAATGCAGGTGTGGTCATGTAAAATCACATTCGTGTCCAAAATGAAAATTTTACTTTTGCTGGTTTTGCTTAACATGGTTGTATTTTTGAATTTCCGAAAAGTAGATAAATTAATGAGATATAATCAGAGGTATTTCATTTTTTAATAAACTTGTATCGGTTAATAAATTTTATATTTTTTGAAATTGGATTATTCGGATACGCTTGATTTTTTGTTTTCCCGGCTGCCGATGTTTCAGCGAATTGGCCCGGCTGCATATAAAGATAACCTGGACAATACGGTAATGCTGGATGATTTTTATGGCAATCCGCACCGCAAGTTTAAAACCTTACATGTGGCGGGCACCAATGGGAAAGGTTCGGTTTCGCACATGCTGGCGGCAGTTTTACAGGCTGCCGGTTTTAGGACCGGACTTTATACTTCTCCGCATTTAAATGATTTCAGAGAAAGAATAAGGATAAACGGCGAAATGATTTCAACCGATGAAGTGGTTGACTGGGTGGAAAATTATCGTATTAACAATGAATTGTGGAATATTGAGCCTTCATTTTTTGAACTTACAGTTGCAATGGCTTTCGACTATTTTGCACAAAAGGAAGTTGATATAGCTGTTGTTGAAGTGGGGCTTGGTGGTCGGCTCGATTCTACTAACATTATTTTACCCGAGGTAAGTATAATTACCAATATCGGGTTGGATCACACTACCCTCCTTGGAGATTCTCTTGAGAAAATTGCATATGAAAAGGCAGGAATCATAAAAGCGGGAATTCCGGTAGTAATTGGATCTACTCAAATTGAAACAAAAAAGGTATTTGAAGAAGTTGCTGCTCTTAAACTTGCTCCTTTATTTTTTGCTGATCAGGAATATTCCATTGCTTATGGATTGACCGATTTGGATGGAAATCAGGTGCTTTCGGTAAACAAAAACGGAAAAAAATTATACCCCCGGTTAAAATTGGATTTAAAGGGAATGTACCAGCAATTAAATTTACCGGCTGTTCTTAAAACCGTTGAATTGCTGCGTGATATGGGATGGCAAATTTCAGAAGAAGATTTATTACGCGGCCTTGCCAATGCCAAAAAAATGACAGGATTAATGGGGCGCTGGCAGGTACTGGGATATAATCCGCTGATGGTTTGCGATACTGCACACAATGCCGAAGGGATGAAGGAAGTTGTGTCGCAGATGAAACTAACCCCTTACAAAAAGCTGCATATTGTTTTAGGATTGGTTAAAGATAAAAATCCTGAAAAATTGCTTGGATTGTTGCCTGTTGATGCCGAATATTATTTTACAAAAGCCGACATTCCGCGTGCCATGGAAGAAAGGGATTTGGCAAAAATAGCCGCTGAATTTGGATTGACCGGATCAACATTCTCCTCGGTTTCAAAAGCTTTTGATGTTGCCCGAAGCAGTGCGGAAAAAAACGATATGATTTTTGTGGGCGGCAGTACTTTCGTGGTGGCAGAAATTTTATGAATTATTTTTGCAGAACTGAAAATAGGTTTTATATTTGCAGCGCCTTTCTGAAAATCAATAGTAAGGGAGCTTAGCTCAGTTGGTTCAGAGCACCTGGTTTACACCCAGGGGGTCACTGGTTCGAATCCAGTAGTTCCCACAGAAAAATGAAAGAGTTACAGAAGTTAATTTTTGTAACTCTTTTTATTTGCACTATTTCTGAATAACTGGCTTTTGAATTATACAAAATTTTTTGTTCTTTACCTGTCACGCATCGTTTTTCAGGCTAATTTATTTTCCAGAGATTTGGTCTGGTAAATGTTAATATTCAGGTAACGATTCGAAATTATCTTCAGTAGTTTCATTTGCCGGGGCCCTGAAATAAGGATTTCCATCTTTCGGATGAATAAGTTGCAATCCTTTTAAATAAATCCCGGCTTTGTCCTGTAGTGAAACAGCATCCTGCGTATTCAATTCCAACCCGCTGGAAAATTTTATACGTGTAATAATTGTTTTTTTTCGTTGAATCTGAGTGGGTTTTAAACAGGGACAGCAAAGTTTTCCGGCAGGCATTTGAATAATTGCATCTCCAATTGATGGGAAATGTTTTAACGGGGGCTTGAGTTCGTTTTCTTTCAACCGATCAAAAACAGAATTCAGGTCGAGGACCATTTCATTATTGGTTGAAGGGATTTGATATTTTAATTGTATTAGCTTATCCTGAGCATAACTGCTTTCCACCAATTTTGCTTCCTGTGGTTCAAACATTTCTGATGGTGCTGATTTACCTGCCACTGTCAAACCATTTCCGTCTAACTGAATTTCATCGAAAACAGAGTTCACAGTAACCATTCTGTTGTATAAAGGATCATCTTTATCAACATGAATCGGAATAGAAGTGGGAATAGCATCAAAAACTCCGACGGAGAAACTATCGTCAGACGCTTTAGGCGAGGCAAATTTTACCACTTCGTTTTGACAAAATAAACTGGAAATAACTTTTCCATCGCTGTCTTTTGCCACAATCATGCGTTCAATAACCTCACCTGCCACAAATTCGCCAATTTCCAAAAAAATTACTGCACCTAAACCGAAACTTGGAATTAAAACCAAACCGCCAGTAAATATGGCAACTATTACACCTATTAAAGCACCAATTGTGAAAGCCAGCACATCTCCCCAAAATCCGGTATCCACATCCAGGTCAGTGTCAATGGAAAAAGTAAGTTTGCCATCCACAATTTTGGGTTTGAGTTCCAATTCAAGTTTCACATCGGCATCGGGCCATAAATCTATGGGAACAACTCCTTGCAGTGTGAATTTAATGCGGTTCTTATTTACAGATACTTTTACTTTTTTCCAGTTTCCTTTTTTATCTTCTCCGGGTTTGGGGAGCGGATGAGAACCGTCTTCATCTCGAAGTTCGGTATGCCAGATGTTGTTGGCAAATCTGAAAAATGATTCCCGGGCAATTCCGAGGGCAATATGCTGCCCATTGGGTAAAAATGAAACCGCCTGGTCTTCATTTCCCCGGGGCAGATGTTCGCCGGCGGGAAGTGGTTCTTCATTTTGAGGAGTTGCCCTGATATCAAGATTAATTAAAAGCGCCATTGCATTTTCGTGGTCATTGTCTCCCAAAACTTTTTTTAAGGTGGGAGTAGCCGCCAGCTTTCCAAAACTGGGTAGATCAATTTCGAAAGTGGTGTCATTAAAATCAGCAACAAACAGAAATTTTTTGTTTTCAATGGTTAGCCGGGCTTTTACAATAAAGTTTTCTATGCTTGTTGTTAGATCCAAATCCCATTCCGGGTCATCAATTATTTCAACATCGGTAATGGTTATTCCCAATGGAAGTGAAAGAACCCCGTTTTCTATAAGTGTTTGAATGGCTGTAAGAAACCATCCTCTGCCGATCATTACCTCGGCATCAAAACCTGATTTAATTCGTTCATTATTAATCATTTTATAAGATTTAATAGTTATTGAACTGATAAAAAATTTTAAAATAGATACACAAAAAACATTTCAAAAATTCATTCCATACAAAGTCATTTGCTCCTTCGAAAATGGAAATGAACGTTGCTTTTTTAGCTTGTAAACCAAATTACTATTCAATTTACGAAATATCTCCTTTATTATTTCAATTTAAGCGCTTAAATAAGTATTTGAAAAAGAGATTGGATTGGTGAAAACCGGAATTGCAAATCACAATTGGTTTTTAAAAATGAGTTGGGAACGTTGCCGGAAAGTTTGGTTTCCAATTGCCTTCCCGAAAATGCTGTTAATTTCAAAAAAATAAGTTATTGTACTAATGATTATTGATAATAAGACTTTTAGCAGATAATCTAATTTTGGCGTCAGCATTTTGTCCCTTTTCGGTCAGCATTTTAAACTTTTTCTATCATCCTTTTTACCCACAAAAATATGCCCTTTTTTAGACCTGTTTACGGTTTTATTCAACCCCTGAATCAGGCTTAAAAATCAATTTATTTTATTCAAGCCCATTAATTTAGTTGGAAAATATTATGCTTTCATAAAGTAAAAAAAATGAAAAGGCTGTTAATAATACTGGTTTGGTTAATCTCAGGAGTTTTCACTGCAGAGGCTCAAAAAAGTGAAATGATGCAGGAAACATTGACGGATGACCTGGTTAACTATGCAACGGCCAAAACAATCAAAAAATTTACCGGACCGCCTGAAAAATCAATGTTAAAATCTTCCGGTTCTGGTAAAACGGTTTTCAAAATAATTTCTGAAAATTTGACAGAGGAGGCAATACTTGCATTAAATTATGCGGTTGAAATTTGGGAAGTTTTTTTTGTAAGTACTGTTCCTGTTAATGTTTTTGTAAAACTGGAACCTCTTGATGGAAATATAGTTGCAAAAAGCCGGCCTGCTTCTTTTTTTATGAATTTCGAAGGTGCACTTCATGAGAATGTTTATTACCCGGTTGCACTGGCTGAAAAACTTTCTGGTAAAGACATGAATCCAGAAAATCATGATATTATTTGCAGCTTCAACCAAAATCTCCCCTGGTATTTTGGGATTGATGGAAATACACCTGAAACGCATTACGATTTTGTTACTGCTGTTTTACACGAAATTGCCCATGGTTTGGGTTTTTCAGGATTTTTTAAAGATGATGGTACCGAAGGTTTTATAAATAACGGAAACCATTTGCCCAGTATTTACGATTTATATGTGTTTGATGCCAATAATCAACAGTTGGCCAATTCCACACTTTTCCCATGTCCGTCGGCTCTGTTACACAACGCACTTGTTTCGGGCGACCTCAGGTTTTTGACTTCAACCGGAAATGAAAAAAAAGCCCGTTTTCCCGAAGTTTATTCTCCTCCGTATTGGAATGACTGTGCAAGTATTTATCATTTAGCTGACTGTGAAGGGTTAATGAAGCCATTTGCGGCCAAAGGATTAGCAATTCATCATCCGGGAAATGAGGTTCTGGCAATACTGAATGAAATTGGCTGGAGTGCCCCTGTATTCGATTTTCAACCTTTAAAAGATTTTGAAGAACCGTGTGCTGAACTGCCCGTTGCAATTGAAATTTTTTCAGGAGATGTGGTTAATAATTTTTCGGTAAATTTCATTTTTTCAAACAACAATTTTGAAACCTCAAAGTCAATTAAACTTATCTGTAATGAGTCTTCCGGTCAATTTAAGGCAAATATACCGCTAAATTATTCTGCCGGAAAAATCGAGTATTATTTTGAAGCCAAAACAGCAAATGAAAATATATATAAATTTCCACACGCTGCGCCAGATAAATGTCTTTCATTTAAAATTGGCCCGGATTATATTCCACCTGTAATTGCTCATAATCCGCAAAAATTACTACCTGAAAACGCGGATTTTTATATGATAAATGCCCTGGCTAAAGATAACCTCGGAATAAATTCAGTAATAGTGGAATATAAATTAAACGGAGTTTTGCAATCTCCAATTGATCTAAAATTAACCGGAAATGAAAATTATTCAGGAAAACTTCAGCTAAGTAACGAACAATTTAGTAACGGCAAATTAGAATACCGTATTGTTGCAGAAGATAAATCAGCAGCAGGAAATAAAAAACACCTGCCATCTGCCGGATTTTATTCGGTCAGTTTTTTTCAATCTTTTGAACCGGTAAACAGTCTTTCATCCGATTTTGAATCAGGTTCATCTATTTTTGCAGTAGCTGATTTCAATATTTCCAGAATCGTGGGATTCTCAGATAATGTGCTACATACGCTGCATCCTTACCCTGTATCGGCATTAAAAGATGAAAAATACAATCT
>JAZBNQ010000552.1:0-4997 GCA_036350775.1 Mariniphaga sp. | reverse complement strand
CTCATTAAAAACCGTAAACTTTCGTAAGGATTTCTTTCGTTATTGTCAACAATAGAATTTTTAAAGTCGAGCGAATACGTTACACTGTCGCGTAAATCCTCGTTAAACCGCACAATCAGGGTTTTCGATTTGGTTAAAATCGTGGGTCTTTTTTCCAGCGGTGGCGAAATCACCAGTATTTCT
This sequence comes from Mariniphaga sp., assembly GCA_036350775.1. GTDB lineage: Bacteria > Bacteroidota > Bacteroidia > Bacteroidales > Prolixibacteraceae > Mariniphaga. The sequence continues at coordinate 4,814 of JAZBNQ010000552.1, read as the reverse complement.
GAAACCTGGTCAGGTATAATAAATTCATCGAAAGTCAAGCGTACTTCGTTTCCGTCAAAGTTCACCGATTTGTAATCAGGTTGTGTACCAACCAGAACCGGAGGAATGGAATCCCGGGGCCCACCGGTTGGCATTCCCTGGTTGGCACACGATGAAACAATTACAATCCAGGCAAACCCTGCCACAATAAAATAGGGTAGTTTATCAAGTATTTTCATTATTCTAAAAAACGACCCACAAACATACAAATTCCTGCAAACAATGAATGTTAGGAGTTGTTAATTCTCGTATAATTAAACTAACTTGCCAAAGATTTTAAAAAATTACAGATGGCCAAAAAGAAAAAAAAAGATCGCAGGAAACTGAAAAAATCAGTCACATTCAATAAGAAAAAATTAAAAAATGCCATTCTTTCGGCTTTGTACGAAGAGCCTGGGAAAGTGGTCAATTACAAACAAATATCGTCCTGGCTGGGAGTTAAAGATACCGAAGGCCGTCATCTGATAAATGTAGTACTGGAAGAGCTCAAAGATGATGAATACCTTGAACAAATTTCACGTGGCCGCTACCGGTTGAAAGCAAAAACAGGAACCATCTGTGGAGTAGTTGAACTTCAGCGACAGGGTTTTGCTTATGTGAACAGCGACGAAGTTGATCGCCCCATTCTTGTTTCGGCACATAACCTGAACAATGCCATGGACGGCGACAAAGTGCGTGTACATTTGTATGCACGGCGCAAAAAACACGACCTGGAAGGCGAAGTAACCGAAATTGTGGAACGGGCCAAAACCATTTTCGTGGGAACGGTTCAGATGTCGCGAAATTTTGCCTTTTTGATTCCTGCCGGAAAAGTGGGATTCGACATTTTTATTGCCAAAGAAAATCTGAAAGGGGCAGAAGACGGGCAAAAAGCCATAGCCGAAATTATTGAATGGCCGCCCAAAGCCCGCAGTCCGTTTGGAAAAATCACCGAAGTACTGGGCGACACCGGCAACAACGACGCCGAAATGCATGCCATTCTAGCCGAATTTGAACTGCCCCATAAATTCCCGGATAAGGTGGATAAAGTGGCCGAAAAAATCCCGTTCGAAATTCCTGAAGAGGAATACAAAAAACGCCGCGATTTCCGTGAGGTAACCACGTTCACCATCGACCCGGCAGATGCCAAGGATTTTGACGATGCCCTTTCGTTGCAAAAACTTGAAAACGGGAACTGGGAAGTAGGTGTGCACATTGCCGACGTAACCCATTATGTTACGCCCAATTCCCTCATGGAAGCCGAAGCACAAAGCCGGGCCACTTCGGTTTACCTGGTCGACAGAGTGGTGCCCATGCTTCCCGAACGCCTTTCCAATGGCGTATGTTCGCTGCGTCCCAATGAAGATAAACTCTGCTTTTCGGCTGTTTTTGAACTCACCGAAGAGGCCAAAGTGGTGAAACAGTGGTTTGGAAAAACGGTAATCCATTCCAACAAAAGATTTGCCTACGAAGATGCCCAGGAAATTATTGAAACAGGGAAAGGAGAACTCGCTGAGGAAGTTTTAAAACTGAATGAACTGGCCAAAAAACTTCGGGCGCTGAGGTTTAAAAACGGCTCCATTGCCTTCGAGCGGGTGGAAATTAAATTCAATATTGACGAAGACGGAAAACCACTTTCCGTATTTTTTAAGGAAGCAAAAGAATCCAACCAGCTTATTGAGGAATTTATGCTGCTGGCCAATAAAAAAGTGGCCGAATTTGTGGGTAAACCCAAAGGGCGGAAAAAACCCAAAACGTTTGTTTACAGGATTCATGACAAACCGGATCCAGACAAACTGCAATCGTTTAATTCGTTTATCAGCCGGTTTGGGTATGGCATTCAGCTTCAGTCGGCCAAAACTATTTCCAGCTCCATGAACAACCTGCTGGACCATGTAAAAGGCAAAAAGGAACAGAACGTGGTGGAAACACTGGCCATCCGAACCATGGCAAAAGCTGAATATTCCACCCGGAACATCGGACATTACGGACTGGCATTCGACCATTACACCCATTTTACTTCGCCCATTCGCCGCTACCCCGACATAATGGTGCACCGCCTGCTGGAAAAATACCTGGAAGACGGCCGCTCAGCCAGCGAACAAAAATACGAAGACCTCTGCCACCACTCTTCCGATATGGAAACCCGCGCCGCCAATGCCGAACGGGCTTCCATAAAATACAAACAGGTAGAGTTTATGCAGGACCATGTGGGCGAAGTTTACCCGGGGGTGATTTCGGGAATTACCGACTGGGGAATTTATGTGGAACTGGAAAATAAAATTGAAGGGATGATTCCCATTCGCGAACTGGACGACGATTTTTATATCTTCGATGAAAAAAATTACGCGCTTGTGGGACGGCACAAACACAAAAAATACCAGTTGGGCGACGACATTACCGTAAAAATATGGCGGACCAACCTGGAGAAAAAACAACTTGATTTCAGGCTGGCAGAAAACAACGAAAAATAAAATTTCGAAAGTTAATTGAACTTATTTCAAGAGATTACAGGCAGTTTAAACCCTTTTGAACTTGATCGCCTGTTTTAGTCGAAAAATAAAAAAGTTTATCGGGTAAAATAAATCTTTATATTTGTTTGCTTTATTAAATGCATATAAAAGGGAATTAAAATGCAGACTAACATCGAAAACGGTACAAAAAGAGACCTCAACCGGGAAAATATCCTGAAAATTGCACGCGAAATATTTAGTAAATACGGCTACAAAAAAACCACGCTCGACGACATTGCCAATGCCGTGCGAAAAGGGAAAAGTTCGCTTTACTATTATTTCTCCAGTAAAGAGGATTTGTTTCAGGCGGTAATTATGAAAGAAGTGGAAATTCTGGCACACGAGCTGGAGATTGTGATTAACCGCAACACCGACCCGGTGGACAAACTGCGCGATTACATTCTGACCAAGTTAACCACATTCCGCAGCCTGGCCAATTTTTACCACGCCATTGAAAACGATGTAACTGCCATCGAATTTATTGAGGAGGTAAAACGCCGGTACGAACAGGATGAAATCCGGATGATTAAACGCATTCTGATTGAAGGCGTGCGTAAAAATGAATTTGAAATTTACGATTTTAACCTGGCAGCCATTGGAATTACTACTGCCATTAAAGGCCTGGAAATGCCGCTTTCGGCCGGAAATTACGGGGCGGTAAACCTGGAACGCAGTGTGGATACCATTCTGAAAATTATTTGCTACGGAATAATGAAACGTTGATAAAAAGTAAAAGGCCGGTTCAACAACCGACCTTTCCTCTATCAACCTAAACCTAAACTAAACCAAAAACCAAACCATCTGTGTGTAGTGAGCTAAGTATGTTAGTAAAACGCAGGAGTTGAAAAAAGGTTTAAATTTTTGAAAAAAAATTCTGATTTTCTTTCAACCACTGCACAAAGTTTTCATTATTAATGCAATAAAATCCGGAATTTTCATAGTTTTCAAGCCAGGAAACCGGAGCTTTGGCTTTCTTGTTTCCCCATTTGAATTCGAAACCGGTTAGCCGGCCATCCTTTTCTTCTACCAAATCCAATTCTGCACCCGAGTATGTACGCCAGAAATAACTGTTTGCAAAAGCATCGCTATACGCGTTTACTTTCATCCGTTCTGTCAGCAGAAAATTTTCCCACAGTTGACCCCGGTCATTTCTGATTTGGAGTGAGTTAAAATCGTTTATCAGTGTATTTCTTACACCAGTATCATAAAAATAAATTTTATCCATTTTTACCACTTCTTTTCGCAAATTTCTGCTAAACCCTGATAACCTAAAAATAACAAAGCTTTTCTCAAGCAAATCAATATAATTAATTAGTGCATCCCTGTGTATTTGCAGAGTGGAGGCCAGTTCTTGCAAAGAAACCAATTGGCCGGTCTGGTATGCCAGCAAACGCAGTAATTGGTTTAGTTTTTCCGGGTATTTAATACTTGCGAGCGCTAGAATATCCTTATACAAATAGGAATTGCACAAATCATTCAGGTATTTTCTTTTTTGATTGAAATTTGACCAGGAAAATACTTCAGGATATGTTCCAAAAAGGATTAATTCTTCAAGTTGCTGAGCTGTTTCAAAATCATTCATTCCGGAAAAATTTTGCCACTCTAAAATGGAAACAGGAAACAAGTTGTTCGTAATTATTCTCCCTGTCAACGGTTCATTAACACGATTTGCCAAATCGAGTGAAGACGAGCCCGTAACAATAATTTTTAGTTCCGGAAGATTGTCAAACAATATTTTCAAATTGATTCCGATGTCAGGAATTCGCTGGGCTTCGTCAATAAAAAGCAAATCATAACCTTCTGAAAGTCCTTTTAATTTTGAAAAATCACGGGAAGAAAGGACATCATTGTAGAGCTGCTCGTCGGCATTTATTTTTAATACTTTTCCCTGAAAGTTGCTTATAACCGAATTAACCAGTGTCGTTTTTCCAACCTGCCTTGGTCCGTAGAGTACAATAATTTTCCGTTTGCCGTGAAGCTGCTTTTTGATTTTTTCCTCAATCGCTCTTTTAATCATTACTTTTTTCTTTCAAAGCTAATGATTTTCTGGAAACAACCGTAGAAATTCGTGCCAATTTCTTCGGTTGACCGTAGGAATTTGCGCGAATTCCTACGGTCAACCGAAGAAAACTTCCTGTTTTTTTAGTTCAACTCAATAATCATTGCCGCTTTTGCAGGGACTTTTATTTCTGAGAGATTTGAAATAGTGGTTCTGGAAATAACTTCCTTTCCGGAAGAATAACCTTCCAGCATTTCGCTGAACCGCCCGGTTGATAGTGTTTT